>JAFGRS010000744.1 GCA_016935045.1 Lentisphaeria bacterium
AAAAGCAAATCGGATGACTGACCCCGGAGTCTGACCCCGGAGTCCCTTGAGGCGGCGCTACGGCGTGAGCAGGAATTCGCGTTTGTCCTCCGCGACCGGCGTCGAGCTTGCAAGGAGGGGGCCGAGGAGCGTCGGGATGTCGGTCTCGATCAGGTCGACGCCACGGGAGAGAAAGGCGAGGTAGTCCGGTTCGAGGGCCTTGACGTCGGGGACATCGCGGGCGAGGATCCGACGATCGAGGTTGCGGGAGGTGCCGATGAGACAACTCGCGCCACGTTGGCGGATGTATCGGTACAGCGCCGCGTCCTCGGGCGGCGTGTGCCCCACGAACGCGATCACGTGACTCCAGGGGATGCCGAGGGCGTCGAATTCCTCCGCCTTCTGACGGTTCGGGATCATCACTTCCATCATGACGTCCGGATTGAGGGCATGGCAGGCCAGCGCGTCCCGGAAGCTGTAGACGATCACCAGGGCCCAGGCCTCGGCCCCGCGCTCGCTGATTCGCCGGACCCGTTCCGTTGCCGGCACCTCCTTCTGATCGAGCACGAGGACCGTCCTGCCGCGGGCCCAGTCGAGGGCTTCGTCGAGGGTGGGGATGCGGAAGTCGGTGACCGTGCCGGCGGCATCCCTGAGCCGCAGTTGCCGCAGTCCGGCCAGGGTTCGGTCGGCGACCCGTCCCCGGCCGTTTGTGGTACGTTCGAGGGTGGCGTCGTGGTGCAGGACCAATTCGCCGTCCTGCGTGGGCCGCGGGTCGACCTCCATGATGGCGTAGGTGTGCCGGAGGGTGTCCTCGAAGGTAGCGATGCAGTTCTCCGGGAAGCCCTCCCGGCCGCCTCCCCGGTGCCCATCGACGAAGGGCAGGGGTCCGTCGCCGGGTCGGAAGAGCTGCCTCAGCCCCTCGGGGGTACGGGCATCGATGCGGTGCAGGGCCGGGGTGGCGTCGGGGGCACGGGCCCCGGGGGGGGTGAGTGCGGGGCCCTGGGCGAAGAGTGCGGCGCCGAGCAGGAGATATGTCGCGATCATGCGTGGGTCCTTTCCGGGAGTGCTCTCACCGAGCGTCACGCAAGGCTCCGGAGTGCCCGCGAGGCCGCGGGCGGTCCAGTGGTGCAGAGTGCCCGCGAGGCCGCGGGCGGTCCACACCGATCAGGGACGGCCCGTGTGCCTTCGTGCGGCACGGATCTCATAGAGATGGTACCCGACCTCGCGGATGCCGGCGACGGTTTCGGGGTAGGGGGAATCGCAGCAGTCCACGAACCCGACCTGGAAGTTCTCGCCGTCGAATCGTCCCGTCGTCGCCTGGTCTCCGAACTGATGCCAGTGCACGCCCACGACCTGGGGATGGTTCAGCGCCGAGGTGACGTAGCGCACGTAGGTGCGCCCGCGTTCCTCCTGATCCGCCAGTTTGATCAGCCCCGGATGGAACAGCCCCCGGTCCAGCGCTCCGAAATGGAACTCGCCGATGAGCACCGGCTTGTCGATCCCGGCCGGGAGCCGGAAGTCGTCCAGGTGCCGGGCGTAGATGTTGTAGCTGACGACGTCGCAGTGGGCCGCCGCAACCCGCACCGCAAACTCCGGGCCACGGCCGGCGAAACGGCATCCCAGGTAGAGCTTCCCGGGGGCGGCGGCCTTGAACTCCTCGCGGATGTTGCGGAAGTACGCTTCGGCGATGGTGAGGGAGAACGCCTGCAGGTCCTCGTCGGCACCCGGCCCGGGGCGCCGGGTATCGGCGAGGAAGCCGTCCCAATCCGGGTACTCCGTTGCCCAGGCGGCATTGAGGGCTTCGACGCCGGCGTACCTGGCCCGGAGGCGGTCCCGGAACTCGATCTTGGCCGGCTGGTCGGGCGGCGAGGCCAGCGTCCAGGCGGCCAGGTCGGTGGGTCCTCCCCAGCTCAGCTCGTTGTCGACGAAGAACCCGAAACACCACGGGTCCTCCATTTCCCGTCGGTGTTCTTCGAGGTGCCGGCGCACCTCGGCGCGGAAGCCGGCGTCGAAGGGATCGCGGAAGGGCCACCAGCCGTCGTGGCTGCCCGCGATGGGCCTGGACTTGAGTTCGAAGCGGTCCGCGTAGGGGGTGCGGTCCATGAGGCAGATCCGTCTGTCGGAACCATTGGCGATGGTGTTGAGACCCCAGCTCCGCAGGCGCAGGTGGGCCTGGTCCGCAAAGGCCCGGAACCACTCCTCGCCGTATTTCCGCCGGCAGTTGGCGGCGGAGAAGTCGTAGGTGCGCCGGATGTTGCGCTTGACGTAGTAGGGGTGGAGCAACTCGTCCCGGGTGCGGTAGAATTCCGCGAAGGGGGAATCTTCGGCCGGCAGGTCCGTGAAGAACGTCTCGCGGCCGTCGAGGGGGGTCATGGCGAAGGATGGCGTGACCCGCACCGGTCCGTGGGACCAGTAGAGGTAGCCGTCGGGGTCGACCAGCCACCAGGTGTCGTCGATCTTCTGGACCCGGAAATGCCTGGTTGCCGCCTGTTTCGGGCCTTCCGCCCAGCCGCCGAAGCGGCCCCAGCCCTTGGGTCCGGGGTGGGCGTCGAGGTCGGCCCGTTCGCGCTCCCGCGCGGCCCGCAGGTCGGCGTCCGAGTGGATTTTGCCCGGCCATTCCTTGTGCCGGAACTGCCCGTAGACGTCGATGAAGGGGAAGAACCTCTCCTCGGGGAGCCGCATCCAGTCCGGGACCGGGGCCGCCTCCCCGATTGTGGCCACGATCCGCCGGATGCCCCAGCGCCAGTCCAGTTTGGGCAGCCTCAGGTAGACGGCCACTCCCACCACCCGGGACGCATCCAGGTCCGCCACCACTCCCGTTGTCGTCAACGGCCCGGCACGCATGCCGGTGAGCCTGGACTGGATGGCCCGCGCGTTGGGCAGTGTCGGCGGCAGGGCCACGGTGCAGGCCTGGGGCGCATGGCCCGCCAGCTTGACACGATCCACAAACACCCCCCGCGAGCGCCCGGGGTCGGCGTCGGGGTCGTCCAGCCGTATGGTCAGGGGCAACTCGCCCTTGCTGTCCAGGTTCACCAGCTCGAAGGTGATGCGGTTGCAGGCCGAGAGATCCCAGGACCCCTTGACGAGGACGCCGGGATAGCCCGTGTTGCCGCGGGTGGCCACTTCGAGCACCTCCCCCCTGGCCGCGAAGCTCCCCCCTGACTGGGAGACCAGCGCGGAGATCGGGGTCGCCGCCGCATCGAACAGCACAATCTCACCGGCGTGGACCACTCCCGCCGCCAGCAGCAGGGGACTCATCCTGGCGCAATGCATGGTGTCCATTCTCCTCAGGCGGCCCGTGCAGGCTCTCCGGGCGGCGTCCCGCGAGACGCTGTCCAGAAAGGGTCTGGCGGGTGCCGCCGAGACCGGAACGCCTCCACCGAGTTCGTCTCGGAGGAGCGAAGATTGGGGGAAAAGGCGACGACTCGCCCCGTCAGCCCCAATCTTCGCTCCACTGACGCAAGGACAGTGGAGGCGGGAGACCCCTTTCTGGACGGGCTCGCGCTACCGTTGCATCGCCGCATCGTCCGTTTCGCCCCGTTTGTAGAGGGAGAGGCCTTCCGGGTAGGTGATGTCCACTCTTCGGCCTCCGGTGAGGTCCTCCCGCAGGGTGGGCTCGCCGCTGGGGCCATGGGTGGTGTCGAAGACGACGGGGGCGATGGTGACGTTCGTGGTGTTGCCGAGGATCTGGATGTGTCCTCCCGAGCCCGCGAAGGGAGCGCTGGCCTGCCGGCCGTGTCCGAAGAGGGCGATGTTGCGGCAGTCGCGCAGGATCAGGGTGGGGGTGGCCATCTCGCGCTTGAGGCTGTAGATGCGGACATTGGCGGCGTCGACCATCTCGACGTTGCTCCGCGGCGCGGCAGCGGGGGCCGTAACCACGAATTCCAGGTTGAGCCCGTAGACCGACAGCGGCTCGTCCGTGCCCACGACACGCAGGGCGCGGGAGTCCGGGTGGCGCCCGAACCAGCGCGAGGAGGGGGCCAGGAAGTAGAATCGGCCCCCGCCCCCGTCCGTCACCTTGACGTAGTCGTGGGGATGGGCGTAGGGCTCGCGCACCCATTCCTTGGTCAGTCCCACGGCAAGCACCAGGGAGTGACGCCCGGCCCTCCAGTGC
>JAFGRS010000745.1 GCA_016935045.1 Lentisphaeria bacterium
CCACTGCGGGTATGCCCGCTGCGCTCACGCCTTGCCAGGAACCGGGATCGCCTGCAGCAAAATGGGAAGTTATTCCCGCGCGGGCCCTAAGGGTCCGCACGGGGCATGTTCCGAGGTGGAGACGGTCGTGATGAAGCTCGAATCCGTGCATCGCGAACGCCTGCTCGACTTGCTGCGTGCCCTGGTGGATCAGTCCGGGGCAAGGGTCCTGGTGCCTCCTTACCGGAATGCCCCTGGGTTCTGGTTCGGCGGGGGCAACGTGGTTCGGGCCGAGGATGGCACACTGTGGCTCTGCGGCCGCTACCGGAACTACGGGGATTCGCGCACCGGGCTGGCGGCCGGGGAGCGGGGTCTGGAGTGCGCGTTGTTTGCCGGCGCCGACGATGGCGGGAGCTTCCGCAAGGTGCGAAGCTGGTCCAAGGCGGACCTGTCGAGGCCGGAGGCGGAGGTGGTGTCCATCGAGGGCACGAGTCTGCACCGGCGTTCGGACGGAACGTGGGAGCTGTTCGTTTCCTCGGAGAAAGCGTGGGAATACCCCGCTGCGGTGCGGGAGTTCCGCAAGCCGGGCAGCGGCGTGTGGAGCATCGACGTCCTGCGCGGCCAGGCCCCGGGCACCCTGGACGCGGCATCCCTGGCGCCGGTGCTGCGGGAGGAAGACCCCGGCCACCTGCACGTCAAGGACCCGGTGGTATTCGACGACGCGGACGGCAGCACGCACATGGTGTTCTGCTCGCACCCGTTCTGCTGGTCCTGTTCGAATTCGGGACTGGCGGTCCGTGCTCGGGGGGGCGAGGCCTTCGCGGTGCGGACACACCAACTGGTACAGCGCGGGGTCACGTGGGACGTGGCGGGCACGCGCGTGACCTGTCGCATGCGGGTTCCCCGTGTGGGGGTCTTTGCCGGCATCCCCCCGGTATCGGTGTGGTTCTACGACGGGCTGGAGTGCGTGCGGCCGCACGACGAGAACGCCCGTGCCGTACGGAGGCCGAGGGGGTATTCCTGCGAAGAACTCGGGGGTGCGCTGGCGGGGTTTGATGCGGCGTTTCCGGCCGTCGAGCGTCTGAGCTACCTGGGGCCCCTGTTCGTCTCGCCGCACGGCACGGGTTGCAGCCGCTACACGGACGTCCTGGCGACGGAGACCGGGTTGCTGGCCACCTGGCAGCAGGCCCGGGCGGACGGTTCGCAACCCCTGGTCGGGCACTTCCTGCCTCAGGAGGCAGTCGAGCGAATTCTCTCCTGATGCGGGCGAATCTTCTCCGGATGCGGGCCGAGGAGGGGTTTGAGGGCAGGGTAGAGGGTGCGGTAGCGTGGGAAGCGTTCGGCGTACGTGTCGGCGAAGGCTGTTCTGGGCTGCACGGTGGGGCGTTCCCGCACCCATCGCCGGGCGATCTGGGACACGGGTTCTCCGGTCACCGCCGCGCAGCCGAGCATGGCCACCCCGAGGCATCCGGCCTCGGTGACTTCGACGGTGGTAATCGGGCGGTTCAGCACATCCGCCTTGAGTTGGACCAGGCGTTCGTTGCGTGCGCCGCCCCCCGTGGCCACGAATCCCGCGATCTCGAGACCCGCCTCGGCAAGGATCTCCACGTTCAGCTTCATCTCCAGGCTGACCCCTTCGAGCAGCGCCCGGAGGACCTCGCCGCGGGTCGTCCCGAGGTGCAGCCCGAGGATGGCCCCGCGGACGTTGGCGTCGAAGTAGGGAGTGCCGCTGGGAGTGAAATAGGGCAGGACCATGAGGTCGGCAGGCCGATCCGGCATGGCTTCGATGAGGATCTCGTAGGCATCGCGGTTCTGCTCGCGGGCCTGCTGCACCTCGGGGAGGCCCCACTGGTCCCGGAACCAGCGCAGGAGGTTTCCGCCGGTCAGGGAGAAGGCCACCGTGGTGTAGAGACCGGCCGCGGTAAAATCGTAGGTGCAGAGGTTGCTCCTGAGGAGTTCGTCGTTGAGCACGGGGTCCGGGAACGCGGGGCAGATGCACTCGACGGTTCCCATGCCGTACATGGCGATGCCGGGCCGGGTAACGCCGGCGCCGAGGGCGCCGCAGGGCTGATCGTGCCCCCCGGCCACGACCACGGTCCCCGGCGCCAGGTGCAGGCCGCGGGCCACGGCATCGGGGACCGTGCCGACGGGGGTGCCGGAGGGCACCGGGCGCGCCAGGCGTTCGACGGGGCAGTCGACGGCGGCAAGGATGGTGGGGTCCCAGCGGTGTTCGTGGATGCTGAACAGCATGGTTCGGCCGGCCAGGGGATAGCTGATGGCCGGTTCCAGTCCCAGGCGCCGCTGGAGCAGTTCCTCGAAGCAGTAGAGGGAGCGTGTGGCTTGCCACACGTCCGGGCGTTTCTCCTTGAGCCAGAGGATCTTGAACAGCGTGAACATGGGATGGGCCGTATGCCCGGTGATACGGTAGAGGCGTCCCCGTCCGAAGCGGTCCGGCCAGGTCTGCGCCAGTTCGGCGGCGCGGGTATCGAAGGAGACCATGGCATGGGTGAGGGTGGCGCCATGGGCATCCAGGGCGGTGAAGGCTTCCCCCTGGCTCGAGATGCCGATGGCCCGGACGGGGGAGGTCCGGGCGCCGACGCCGGCGGCGTCCCGGATCACTTCGACACACGCACGCAACACCTGGTCCGAGTCGAGTTCCGCCCATCCCGGCCGGGGCATGTGGGTGCCGTACTCCCGGGCCGCGGCGGCGATGGCGTGGCCTTCCTCATCGAACACCACCGCCTTGCAGCCCGACGTACCGATGTCGATTCCCAGCCAACTCATGGCGACCATCCTCACGGGACCGAGCTGCGTGCCATCCGCAGGCGGCGGAGAGCTACCCGAGAGGGCCTTCCCGGTCCAACCCGTGGAGGAGTTTCCACTGGCGGGACTCGAAGCGCAGCCACGCATGCACGACGAAGGCGCCCAGGGCGATGCCAAGGGACGCCAGGAAGAGTCTCAGCCAGTAGTCCGGCTCGAGCCAGAAGCGCCAGGGAGAACGGATCCCGGGCCGGACGCTGGTGACGTGAAGTCGGGGGAACAGCGGCGAGTAGGAGACGCTGAGTTCCTGAGCGCCGTAGTCGATGCCGCGCCGCCAGCCGCTGTGCGTTACCCCGTTTGCCTGATAGAAGTAGATCACGGGACTGCCGGGCTCGGGCAGCTCCGCTCCGGTCAGGCGGCCCGAATGGCCCGGAATGACCCGTCCCACCACGGCCAGATGCACCAGCCCGAGCAGCTTGAGCCCGAAATAGCCCATGACCAGCCCGCCGGCCAGCCGGCCGGGATGCCTGTACCAGGGACGCTTGCCGATCTCTCTCATGCCGGGAAAAACGCCTCGCCAACTGCCGCTGAAGTCCCGCAACCGCGCCGGAAGGTGACCGATGCAGGCGCCCCACGCAGGACGCACGCGAAAGAAAACTATACCCCGGGCACGCACCATTTCGAGCCGGACGATGCCCCCGAACGGCCCGGGCAGCGCGGCCCCCACCATGCCGGGGGCAGGCGGCAGCGGAAATCCCGATGATTGCCGATTACTTTTGGGTAATTTGGGTGGCGTCGGGACCCTGGATGCTGGATAGTATTGTCAGTGCCGTGCGGCGGGCGGACTCCTCCTGCTGCAGGCATTGCCGATTTCCGTGCGGCCGGAAGCGGCTTTGCTGGGTGCCGCTGGAAATGGTGTCGAGAAGGCGAACGGGAAATCCCGGAAAGGGCAGGTGACCATGAGGGCGCGCAGGTTCACATTGATCGAGCTGTTGGTGGTGATCGCGATCATCGCGATTCTGGCGGCGATGCTGCTGCCGGCCCTGGCCCAGGCGCGGGAGAAGGCGCGGGCGATCTCCTGCGTATCCAACGCGAAGCAGATCACCCTGGGTGCGTTCATGTATGCCGACGACAACAAGGAAACACTGCCCTGCGCCCGGATGGACTCGGGTGCCGTTTGGTGGTATAGCCTCTTCCAGCAGTACATCACGGACACGAAGGTCTATGACTGCCCGTCCTACGTTCCCGGGACTGCCCAGGCCTGCGAATACGGCTGGAACTACGCGGGCTACGACAACACCTCCGCCAACTACGGCCTGGGGTACATGTACCCGACGGACTCGCGCGGCGGCTGCGTCTCCCTGGGGCAGATCCACGATCCTTCGAACATGTTCATGCTTGGAGATGCGCGCTGGTCGTCTCCGGGCCCCTATCTCGGCTATGCGGTGAATGGCACCACGCCGACGAGTTTCGTGCCCAAGACACACAACGGCGGGGCGAACGTGGGCCATGTGGACGGACACGTGGCCTGGTACAAGTACGAGCAGATGGTCAACCCCGGCAAGCGTCCGTCCTGGAGCAAGGCCAACGACTGACCTCGGTCGAGTTTGCCTTTGCCGTAGGCGCTGAAGCAGTCGCTGACCGGCACCCCCGCAAAGCTCTCACCCAGGATCTGAAGGGTGGCCTCGTGCCCGCGCGCACCTTCCCCATGAACGGACCAGACAAGCGCTGGCGTCCTGGTGGGCAAAGACCCACAGCCACGCGTTGAGCGTCCCGATCCGCCATCCGCTCGCGGCGCGGGTCAGAGGGCTTCCCGGGTGGCTTCCGGCCAGCGGTCCGTGCGGAAGGGAACGGCCGGAAGCCCTTCGCGGTTGTAGAGGTTGCAGGGCGGGTTGTCGGCCCAGCCGTAGCGGACGGCGACGGGTTCGGCGAGTTCCGGGGCTTGTACGAGCACGCTGTCGCCGTCGATGCGGGCCGTGGCCCGGACGAACCTCTGGTCGGCACCCGCGATGGCGAAGCCGGTGAGGGTGTCTCCCCGCACGGCCAGGCCTCCGCCGCCGTGGTCGAACCGCAGCCGCAGGGCCTGGCCCTCGCGGGTCATTTCCCGGAAGGTGGGTCCGGAACAGACCAGGTCCCGATGGGCGTAGGTCCCGGCGAGGGCGCAGAGGGCCAGGCGCAGGCCGACATCCTGCTTGTTGCGTGGGTGGATATCGTCCGCTTCACCGATGTCGATGATGCAGGCCATGCCGGTGTTGGGAAGGGTGAGGGTCATGGCCTGGGCCTCCCGGAGTTCAGCCCAACTGCTGCTCCGATTGGGGTCATCCTGGGGTTTCATGAAGTTGGCGAGCTGGACGAAATAGAAGGGGAAGTCGCCCTGTGCCCAGACGGTCCGCCAGTTGCGGATCATGGCGGGAAACAGGGTGCGGTACTGCACCGCCCGGCCGGCATTGGACTCCCCCTGGTACCAGATCGCTCCCCGGACGGCGAAGGGGACGAGGGGGTGGATCATGGCGTTGTAGAGACCGCTGGGACTCTTCGGGTCGGTCTCGTTCATGGGAGGTTGGGGTTTGCGGGGCGGCTGCGTCCCGGCCGCTTTGGCTTGTGTGACCTTCTCCTGCCAGGCGGGAACGGTCTCCGCGTCGTACTTCCGGCGCGCCTCGGGGTACTTCTCGCAGGCCGTACGGAAACGTTCGAGAATGGGGGCGCACTCCGGCATCGATTCGAGGACTTCCTGTGCCGTCCAGGCTTCGGCGGGGGTCCCTCCCCAACTGGTGTGCACCAGGCCGACGGGCACGTCCAGACGGGTGTGGAGTTCGCGGCCGAAGAAGTATCCCACCGCGGTCCAGGCTGCCACCGTGTCCGGACGGCATACCGTCCACGTGCCGGAGAAGTCCCGCAGAGGTGTGGGCGAGACACGGTTGGCGATCTGGAAATGGCGCAGGCGCGGGTGGTCCGCCGCCGCGATCTCCGCGTCCCTGTGCTTCACGTTCTGCACCCGGAAGTTCATGTTGGACTGCCCCGAACAGATCCACACGTCTCCCACGAGAATGTCCTGAATGGTAACCGTGTCGTCCCCGCGTCCCGCCACCGTCATGGCATGGGGGCCGCCGGCGGACATGGCCGGGAGGACCAGGGACCAGGCCCCCTCGTTGTTCGCCACGGCCGTGGCACGCTGTTCTCCGACCCTGACCGTCACCTGCTCCCCGGGGTCGGCGTTGCCCCATACAGGCAGAGGCATGTCCCTCTGCAGGACCATGTGGTCGGCGAACAGGGCGGCAGGCCGAACGGCGGCGTGCGCCGGCAGCACGGCCAGGGCCAGGAGAGCAACCCCGCTGCCCGAGCGGAATGGGTTGAGCTTCGTCGTCATCCGTGTCTCCTCACTGGGTTTCGCGGCACACCCCGCGAGTCCGAAACCACCCCGGCGGCCCGCCGGGACAGCCGGCCGGGCGCCGGGCAACGCGGCCATACTGTGCATGCGCGGAAGCACACCGTCAATGGAGACCCGAGCCGGGACAGGGCGGATTCAGGATCCTCTGCCCAGTCGGAAGCGCGGCGGAGGACGTCCGGAAAACACCCCCGAGCAGCGCGGGACGAGGCCCCGTTTTCCGGACAGCGCGGCGAGCGGCGGACGTCCGGAAAACACCCCCGGGAGGCGGATGAGGATGTCCGGCAGCGAATGCGATTGAGGGCTGGACAAACGCCCCATGCGGCGATACGTAATGCCATGGTTCCGGCCCGTCCCTGGACAGATGTCCCGGGACGGGCGCAGGTTTTCCGGCCTGAGCGGTCGTCCACAGCGTCCGTCTCGGGATACCAGGGACCGTTCCCGGCAACACGGGAGAGGATTATGTTCCATGGATTCGGGTCGGCGGTCCGCCTCGCGGTCCGTACCGCGCGGTTTGCCATCGCCGGTATGGTTCCCCCTGCATCGAGCCGGGATTCTGTTGGCGTTTTTCGGGCACGCGGCGGGAGTGGGGACAGGGCGCTCCGCGGGGAGGCCGTCGGCGGCGTTTGCACTGCCCGTCTCATCACGGTGGGGACAGCCCCGCAAGGCTCGCGAGGACGCTCGCGCTCCAGACCCCTTCGAGACGCTCAGTAAGTGCAAGGAGCAGGCGGATCTGCGATGTCCTCGGTAACGCCTCCTTCCCCTTTCCTGCGCAACCGCCTTCGTCCCTTTGGGGGGATGCTGGTTCTGGTTGCCATGGGGATGGGTCTTTTCCTCTGCTGGTGGTGGGGTCCGCGCCTGAGTGCGGCGCGCATGGAACGTCTGTTCGCGCGGGAAGGCAAACGGTTGCTTTCCGTGCCCGGGACATGGCCCGAAGGCCGGGCGGGCCAGTCTCTGCGTCTTGGTCGGGCTGAGCTCGATGCCTGTCCTCTCTACCTGCGTTGCCCTTCGGACCCTCGCGCCTGGCTGTACCTGGCAGGCGATGGCACGCTGCGTTCCCCGCGTGGCCGCGCGGAAGTCGTGCGCGAAGGGGTGGAGTTGCTCTGGGTGCCTTCGGGGTTCACTCTCTTCGTCGACGATGCTCCCTTGGCGGAGGTGGATTGCCGCTGGGAGGTGTTCCGGGTAGCAGGGGTCGGTGCTGAAGACCCGCGGCCGGCCCATGTCATCCCCCGGTTCGAGGTGCGGGACGACTTCGCCCGGGAGGGACTCGAAGAGCACCCTCACGCACGCGTCACCGCCGGCGCCGTACGTCTCGCCCAGCGGGGCGGCGGCATGCCGTCCAGCGCCGCCGAGATGGCCGATTTCAACGTTCAGCGCGCCGTCAACCCCTTCGCCGTTCACGCCTCGGACGGCGGCAGACTGACCTACCACACACCGGCGCCGGAACGCTGGGGCGATGCCTGCATCGAGGCGCGTTTCTACTTCGGCATCCCCAAGACCGGGCACGTCGTCGATCGCCAGAACCTTCCCGCCGACAGCGACATGCTGCTTGCGATGGGGCCGCGGCACGGTTTGCAGGCCGCCTTCGGCTGGTCGGGCGCACGGGGCTGCTTCGTGCTCCAGGCCCGGCAGGCAGACGGTCCCTGGAACGTCCTGGGCTGCTGGCGGGAGGGTCGTCCCCCACTGACCAACTGGGTCAGGATCGGCCTCGAATCCCGCCGGGGTCATGGCGTGGTGGGTCTCCTGGATGGCGTGTCCGTCCTCGAAGCGGATCTTCCGGCGCGCCTGCGGGGTCCCTGTCACATTGAATCCGGTGTCGGTCTGATCGAGTTTGACGATGTGCGTATCTGGTCCCTGCCCGGATCGCCCGCCGAGCCGGCCCCCCTGCTCATCCGCAGCCGGCAGTTTGCGGGCAAGCGTCGCAAGGACAAGGCCGATCCCGCCGAGTTCGACGAGTGGGCCGCGTCCTCCCATGCCTTCCGGAAGGTGTTCTGGTCGGACCAGGCCACCCGGGCACGTTGCGCGGCCATCGTTACCGGTGCGGCGATCCTGGGCGACGTTGTCTACGAGTCTCCGGGCGACCCGGGAGCGGGTGCCGCCGAGAAGGGACTCTACGTCATCGGGCTGTATCCCTCCGGTCCTGACGGCAGGGTGGACATCAGGACGACCCCTGCCCTGGTGAGGGTTCGGGCGCAGCGTAGCGAAGGGGACGGCTGGCTAATCCGGAGGGCCGAAGGGGGCTTCTCCGGACCGGAGGAGGAACTGGCCGCGGCGACACTGGTCCTCGGCCGGGTAGCGCGGCTGGGGGATCGTTTCTGCGTCCGCACGGGGGGGGATTGGGTGCCCGTATCGGGGCCCGTTCCCGGCCCGGTTCATCTGGCCGTCGTGCGCGTCCTTGGCATGGACGAGGGCGGGGGATCTCCCGGGCCGCCCGATCCGGCGCAACATGGGGTGCGGTGTACGAATTTGGTGCACGAGTTGTTCGAGGCAGCGCCCACGGCGTGGAACTGGGTGGACGGGGCTTTCCGGATGGACTGTCGCTGGGCCTGTCAGGACCAATGGAATTTCATGGCCTGCGGCTCGACGGGGCTTCCCGCCATGACCGGCAAACGGGTGTTCGAGGGCGACCAACTGCACGAGGCGTTTCTGTGCCTGCGAGCGACCTTCCCCTGGGATGCCGGAGACACCTCGTTCGAGTACGACCCGGCCCGGGACCGCGCCAACGACTTCAGGCTCCTCGCCTCCGCCCACGGCTGGTACAACCGGCACGATCTCAACCTGTCGTTCTGCTCGGACGGCCGCAATCCGTTCTCCGGATACTGCGTCGTCTTCGGCGGGGAGGAGAACACGGTCACACGGCTGCTGCGCCGCGGAGTCCCCGTGGCAGAGTCCCGGGAGGCACGACACCTCTTCCCGCGGGAAGCCTCCTTCATGGTCGTCCACTACCCCTGGTGGAAATTCACCGTGCGCAAGATCGGGGCCCGCGTCCGGGTCGATCTGGATGACGAACCCCTCTTCGATTTCACCGACCCCGAGCCCATCGACGGCGGGCATCTTGGCTTCTGGAGTGTCCGCAACGGCTTCGCGGTCTCGCGCGTCTCGTCCATGGCGGAACGCATCCGCTTCGCACCCCATGCCTTCTACGTGGACAACCCGGGGATGCGCGAAGCCCGGGCCGGGCCGCCCCCTGCCCTGCCGCCGTCTCGGCCCGGAGCGGCCGCCGCGTCGCCGGAGACGACCGAGGCCGCGGCCCAGGACGCCGGGCTGCACGGCTGGCGAGCGCTGGTGCAGGATTCGGTTGCCCTCTCCGCGGAACCGGATACGGGCCTGGTGCGGGTGACCAATGCCTTTGGCGGCGGCTTCTTCGGGGTGCGGTGGGTACCCCCGACGGCGATCGACCTGGGGGAGACGCCGTGTCTCGAATTGCCCCTGCGCCTCGGGCGGGACGTCCGCGTCAGTCTGCACCTCGAGATCGGCGGCAGGCCGTTCCTGGTGCGGATCGGGGAGTGCCCTCTGGCGGGGATGAAGGCGTTTCTCGTTCCCGGGTCCGAACGGGGGGAATGCTTCCAACTCCCGGTGCTGCCCGAGTCGACCGTGCGCAGCCACAGCTGCCTGGCGGAGGTGTCCGGGGATGAGCCCCTGCTGCGGCTGGATCTCCTCGAAGCGCTGCAGCGACTCGGCCGGGGCTCGGTGACGCCGGGGCTGACCTGCCTCACCGTCGGCAACAGCAGCAACGCCGGATACCTGATGGCGGGAAACGGCGGCAACCCGGCCGGCAGCACCTATCGGGTGGGGATGCCTGTCTTCCGCAAGCGCACTGCGCGTGCCGACGAGTGACCCCCTGCTTCCCCGCCACCAGACCTCACCAGGCAACGCCTTGTGAGCTGCGTCGCTTCGCTGCTATGCGGCAGGCACCCAAGGCACCCCGCCGCTTCGGGACTATGGCACCAGGTGGGATGCCTGGAGACGAGGCTCGTAGTACCGGCTCCAGCCGGAATTCCTGTACGGGGCGCGGCCCTCCGCGCACCATCCCCTCTCCCCAGTACGGGGCGCGGCCCTCCGCGCACCATCCCGGAAGGGGATCGGCCGTCGTGGGCGCCGGCCGG
>JAFGRS010000746.1 GCA_016935045.1 Lentisphaeria bacterium
ACGGTCGCCTGGTTCGATCCAGGGCCGGCAGCGGCGCGATCGCGGTGGTCGGCGACTCGGTGGTCTGGGGGCACTATGTGCGTCCGGCCGAAACCCTGAGCACCTGCCTGGCCGCCTCGAGCGGTGGAACGCCCTTCGCCAATCTCGGCGTGGACGGCATTCACCCGGCCGCGATGGAGGGACTGCTGCGCCATCACGCCAGGGCCCTCTCTGGAGGACGCCTCATCCTGCACTGCAACCTGTTGTGGATGAGTTCGGAAAAACAGGACCTGCAGTCCGCGAAGGAGTTCGCCTTCAACCACCCGGACCTTGTGCCCCAGTTCAGGCCACGGATCCCGTGCTTCCGGCGTTCGCTGTCGAAACGCCTGGGGACGGTCGTCCACCGCCTCTGTCCCGTGGCCGGGTGGGCGCGGCACCTGCGGATCGCCTACTTCGAGGGCCGGGACCTGCCTGCCTGGACCGTCGATCATCCCTACGCCAATCCACTGGCGCGCCTTGCCCATGGCCCCCCGGAGGCGGACGACATGCCTTCGCCGCCGCCCGTGCGCGAACCGTGGACGCGGCAGGGGTATGCGCCCTACACGCCGAAGTGGGTGGACCTGGAGGGGTCGCTGCAATGGCGCTCCTTCCAGCGCACGGTCGAGTTGCTGCGGCGGCGCGGCAACCGCGTTCTGGTGATCGTGGGCCCGTTCAACGAGCACATGCTGACCCCCGCCGGGCTGGCCGTCTATCGCGAGCGGCAGGAGACGGTGAGGGCGTGGCTTCGGGAGCGGGGTGTGCCGCACGTCGTGCCCGGTGCCCTGCCCAGTGCGTTCTATGCCGACGCCAGCCATCCGCTGGCGGCCGGTTACGAGGCCCTGGCTCGGTCCCTGGTGGCCGAGCCCGTGTTCGCCGCCTTCTGCGGGGAGGAACGCCGATGAAGCCACGGATGGGCATCCCGGCCGCTGTCGGCCTGCTGCTGTGCGCCGTTGCGGCAGCGGCTGCGGAAAGCGGCCGGATCGTGTTCTGCAGCGACCGCTCCGGAGCCTGGCGCATCTGGTCGATCGCCGCCGACGGTTCGGAGCCGCGCCAACTGACGGACCAGGCCGGGGAAGGCAACGACGTGGATCCCGTCTTCAGCCCCGACGGCGAGCGCGTCCTCTTCAGTTCGAGCCGGGGAGGGACCGCCGGGGTGTGGGTCCTGACGCTCGCGGACTCCCGGACTCGTCGGCTGTGTGACGGCGACCAGGCCGAGTGGTCTCCGGACGGCACCCGGATTGCCTTCCGGCGCGGCGAGCGTATCGTGGTGCGTGAACTGGCGACCGGCGACGAATACCCCCTCACGCCGCCGGACTGGCCGCACTGCTCCGGACCGGCCTGGCGCCCCGACGGGGCGACCATCGCCTTCGCCGCCCGCTGGGATGCCGGGAACGGGATCTACACGGTGGCGGCCGCCGGGGGAGAGCCGGTCAAGGTGTACGACCGGCAGGGGGCCTGCGAACCCCACTGGGCGCCCGATGGCACGCGCATCGTCTATGAAACCGAGACGCATATCCACACGATCCGTCCCGACGGTACCGGGAACCGCCCGGTCACCTACTTCGGCGGCGTGCAGCGCTATGCCCGGTTCAGCCCGGATGGCCGCGCCGTGGTCTTCTGTCAGGCCCCCGCCGAGACCGGACCCTGGGAACTCTACACCATCGTGCCGGGGGAGCCGCCGCGACGGCTGACCGAGGGCTACTCCGACATGCACCCGGACTGGTGGCGCTGACCGGGAGGCCCTCGCGTGCCCCGACGGGACATCGGCAAAGGAATGGCGGTGATGGTCAAAGCAACGCTCGTGGCCGTGTTGCTGTCGCTGCTCCCGGGCCTCGGACTGCCGCGCGCCCGAGCCCAGGGGGAGGTCCCCTTCACCCGTCTCTACGACACCGGCTCACAATCCGGCGGCGACCTCCCTCCCGCGGCCATGACCGCCCGGTCCACCTGGCGCGAAATCCCTGCAGAAGCCGTCGAGACCGCCTTTCGCGGCGATGCCGTGCTCGCCAATGACCGGCTGGCGGTGCTCCTCAGCCGCGGTGCGCCGGGGGCCGGGGTCTACGTTCGGGGTGCGGACGCGTATCGGCGTCGGGCGACGCTCGCCTGGAGCCCGTCCCGCGGGGCGGCGGACCGGGGGCGGATCCTGGACTGGGTGGTCACGGAGAACTCGCCGACGGCGGTGGCGGTGTCCCTTGTGTTCGCGGCCCGGCCGGCGCCGGCGCTGCGCTGCCGTATCACCGTGGCTGAGCCCATCATCGAGATGGGGGCAGCCGCGGGACGGGTGACGGCGGCGACGACGGCCCCCTATGTGGTCGTGCCGGATTACTTCGGCGACGATCTGGTATGCGCCCCCGTCGCCGGCGAGGCGATCCCGCTCCCCGCCGAGAACTTCTGCATCAGCCTGATCGCGGGGGGGAGGGCCTGCATGATGACCGTCTGGGAGCCCGGCGGCAGGGATGTATGCCTGCTGCAGGCGCCGGCGGGGGCGGACGCCTCCGCCTGTACGGTTGACCTGGCAGGCGACGTTCCCGGGCGTCTGTGGGTGGCGTTCCTCGAAGGCGACGGACTGTGGCTGGAGGCTGACCGCCCGCCGTCCGCCGCCTGGCAGCCCGCGTTCCCGGCCCGCTGGCGCTGTTCCTGGGTGCGCCGGGGCGCGGTTGCCGACTCGTGGTTCCTGGACGCCGGCCCCGCCGCCGGCCAGGACGGGGGTGACCACGCCGGTCCCGCCATCGTCTACGCCCTGGACCGGGACCGCGCCACCCCGCTCACCGCGCTGTGTCCAACGGACGTCATGCGCAACACCCTGGGTGTGGGGCCCTGCCAGTACATCCTCTCGGTCGAGGGTATGGACGCGCGCGCGAACCCGACTCCGGACAGTGTCCTGGAGTGGGTCGAGAAGCAGTTCGCGCGCGGCAAGGCCGCCACCTCCGCCGACGAGATCGCCGAGCGCCTGGGACACATGGAGAAACACCTGCTCGAGGCGCGGGCCCGGATCGAGGCGTACGGTTCGTTTGCCGAACGGGTCGCGGCCCTCGCCGCCGGCGCCGCGCCGCAGCCGGGAGCGGAGACCGCGGCCGCGATCGCGGCGGACATCCGCCGCTTCGTTGCCGACGGGACGGCTCCCCACACCGGGGAGAATGAGGTCGCCCTTCTGGTGCGCCGCCTGAACGACCTCGCCCGCGGGGACGAGGGAGACGCCGAAGCCCGCTGTCGCCAGGCGGGCGCCCGGCTGCGCGCCGTAGGGGCGGTCCGGGACGCGGCCCTGGCGAGGTGTCGGATGGGGGTGCGGCGGCTGCACCTGTGGACGGGGGGGCGTCCCGATGCGGCGGGCGGTCAGGATCCGGCCATGGCGGAGATCCACGCCCTGGCGGCCGCCATGCTGGGGCGCCGTGACCCGGGTCGCGGCGACGAGTAGCAGGTTCGGTACGGCGTCCGGGGGCGCTGCCGCCGCCCCCCTCAACGCCCGGCGGGAGCCGGTATCGCGGCGGGATTCTCTCCGTCGTCACGCGGGGGCGCGGGGGAAGAGAAAGGGTACGAACCATGCAGGCGAAGTGCGGTGTGCCGTGGGTGGTTGCGGGCGTGTGCCTGGTGCTGTCCGCCCTGCTGCCGGCAGTCCGTGGCGCGGGGCCGCCCCCGGCGAACGCCTTCGGGAATCCGAGCTTCGAGTTCGGGCGGGATGGCTGGGAAGCGGCCCGGGCGGGCGCCACCGAACGGTCCTGGGAGGTCGACCGGGAAGACGCGGCCGACGGCCAGTACAGCGCCCTGCTCACGATCGGCAAGGTCGAGAGCTGGGGACTGCAGTTCGGGCAGTCCCTGCCCGCCGGCACGAAGGGACGAACCTACACCTTCGCGGCCTTCGCCAAGGCGGTCCGGGGAACCCCCCGGGTGCGCCTCGAAATCGAGCGTCGGGCGCAACCCTACGACCGGGCCGCCGCGACCGCCCCCGTCGAACTCGGCCCCGAATGGCGCGAACTGCATGGGACATTCGCCGTCGACCGGGACTTCCCCGAGGGCTGGTTTGCCTACCTGAGCTGCGATCAGGCCGACGTGCAGTTCCGGGTCGACATGTTCCGGCTCCAGGAGGGGCCCTACGTACCCCTCGAGGAGCTTCGCCGGCGGCAGGAGGATGCCGTTGCGGTGCGCCTCTACGACACGGGCCGGCAGGCGCCTGCCCCGCTTCCAGGAGCCGCGTTGCTGGCCCGGGAGGGCTGGACCCGGGTCCCCGAAGACGCCTTGGACCACGTGTTCCGCGGCGACGCGGCCCTGGTGAATGACCGCATCGCGGCGGTGTTCCGTCGTGGGGCGGAGGGGGTCGAGATCTACGCCCTGGGTCCGGGCGAGCCGCAGCTGCGGGCCACGGCAGTACCGCTCTTCGGCACGGTCCCCCCGACGCTGCAGTCGTG
Organism: Lentisphaeria bacterium; assembly: GCA_016935045.1. Classification (GTDB taxonomy): domain Bacteria; phylum Verrucomicrobiota; class Lentisphaeria; order Oligosphaerales; family JAFGRS01; genus JAFGRS01. Next base: position 4,419 of record JAFGRS010000746.1, read on the forward strand.
GAAGACCATCGAGAACGGCATGGGGGAGGGGACCGTCGAGGCGGCCTTCACGGCGGCCGGCAGGGCCAACCATCTGCGCTGCCGACTGCTCCTGGGCCAGGCCTTCCTCGAAACCGCCGCCGACGACCCCAAAACACGTCTGCGCGTCGTTGCGCCATCCCGCTTTGTGGTTCTGCCCGACTTCTTCGCCGACGACATCGTCATCGACGCGCGCGAGCTGCCGGTGTCCGCCGCGGAACTGCCCAGCGACCACTTCCTGCTCCAGATGCTCCCGGACCACGAGGCGATCGTGATGACGGTCAGCAAGGTGAGTGCGGAGGACATGGTGGTGAACCTGGAAGGGGAGGGGGAGGCGCGCCGGGTGGCGAGCTGTGATACGGCCTATGGCGAGGAGGGCCGGATCTGGGTGGCCGTCCTGGCTGGCCGCGGCGTCTGGCACGAGTTCGTCGTCAGCCCCGGGCAGGCCGGGCAGACGACCGCCCTCGATTGGAGCGCGCCGTTCCGCGCCCAATGGCGGCTGGACTGGCGCCGTGACGATGGCCTGGCGGACAGCTGGGAGATGGTCGTGCAGTTGCCCGACGGCAGCTACACCAAGGACGGGATGTTCGGCAGCGCGGTTTCGCTCCCGGCAAACCGCAAGCGCTGGACCACGGTCCTCGGCAACTTCCCCTACCCATGCTGGATCGACACCTCGGGTCGGGGCTACATCCAGCCGCTGCAGAACCGGGCGCTGCGGTTCGAGGGGCCGGCCCTGGTCTACCCGCTCCACCGTTCCCGCGAAACGGACCTGACGATGTTCACCGTCGTCGACCTCGTCCGGGCGACCCTGGGCGTCGGGCCCTGCGAGTACGTGCTCGATGTCGAGGGGCAGCAGTCGAGTTACCGGGGCCGCGCAACCTGCTCGGTGCGGGACACGCTGAACCCCATCTACGCCGCCCGGCAACAGCAACAGCGTCGGGCCGAAATCGAGAAGGTCCTGCAGGAATTGGTCGCCTTTGTCCGCCACATCCGGGACCGGATCGAGGGCTACGTGGCCTTCGGGCACGAGACGCTGGCATACCTGGCCCGGCAGAAACAGGAACACCCCGAACTGGCCGCACCCCTCTCGGAACTCGAGACACTGGCCCGGGTCATCGACGCGAAGGTCGCGGCGCGACGGGAGAAGATCTCGACGCCGGAAGACGTCCAGGCGACGGCGGACGAATTCCGCAGGACCGTGCTCGATTCCCAGGGCGAGGACGCCCCGGCCCGCTGCCGGAAGTTCACCGAAGCCTGGGTGGTCGTCGGTGGCAACCAGGACGAACTGGCCGGCGAGTGCCGCTGGGCTGCAAAGGTCCTCCGGCAACGCGCCGGCCTGCTGCTGGCAACGGACCCCCGCCTGGCCGACATCGCCCGGGAAATCCGCCGGCGCAGCCAGGACATCCTGCGCCATCCCGCCGGGCATGAAGGGGCTCGCCATTGACGCCGCCGACTCGGCGCCGGACGTGGCGGCGGTCCCGGCAGGCGGCCGCGTGCATGCGGCAGCCGTGCGGAGAGCACGAGGGCACCGACCGATGCAGAAGCGAGGTCCGCGGGAACGTCCATGGGTGATCCGTCGGCAGCGGTTTTCCGCCGCCGTGGCGGCCGCGGTCGCCGGGGTGTTGCTCGGCGCCCTTGCCGGCTGCCGTCGGGAGACCCCGGAACGCCCCCGACTGCCGGAGAGCGGACCCGCCCGGGTGCAGCGGATCACGACCCCCGGCGGCATCGAGATGGTGGCCGTCCCGGCCGGCACCTTCGTCATGGGCGACGGCCGCGGCGATGCGGACGAGAAACCGCCGCACCCCGTCCGCCTCGATGCCTTCTCCATGGACCGGTACGAGATCACCCAGGCAGCCTACGAGGGGCTGATGAAACAGAACCCCTCGAAGACCCGCGGCCCCGCTCTGCCGGTGGAACAGGTGGACTGGTACCACGCGGTCCTCTACTGCAACACGCGCTCCCTGACGGATGGGCTGCGTCCGTGCTACGACCCGCGGACCCTCGCCTGCGACTTCAGCGCTGACGGCTACAGGCTGCCGACCGAGGCCGAGTGGGAGTACGCCTGCCGGGCGGGCTCGTCCAGCCGGTATTCCTTCGGCGACGATCCGGGACAGCTTCCGCGGCACGGCTGGTTCCGAGGCAACGCGCGGGAATCTCCGCATCCGCCGGGCGAGTGCGAGGCCAACGCCTGGGGTTTCCACGATCTGCATGGGAACGTCGCCGAATGGTGCCACGACGTCTACGCGGAAGACTGGTATGCGCACTCCCCCGAACACAACCCGATCGGTCCCGACGCGGGCGACGAGCGTGTCCTTCGCGGCGGCAGTTGGCGGAGCAGCGCGGACGGCTGCCGCGCCGCGGTTCGTGGCGGCGAGACGCCGCGCTTCGCCGATGCCTGTTTCGGCTCGGACGCCTACGGCTTCCGCTGCGTTCGGCGAGCCCCGTAGCGGCGGTTCAGCGGGGTGGCCCGAAGCAGGCCATCCCGCCATCCTCGAACGAGACATAGACCTGCCCGCTGCGGTCCACGGCGAGCCCGCCCCGAACCGGGAGGCCGGGCAACTCGTGGACCCACAGGTCGGCCCCGTCTTCAAGCCGGACAGCAGCCAGGAAGGGCACCGTCCGGCCCTCCCGGGAGGTGTCACCGGCCGCGAGCAGCACATTCGAGGCAACGACGAACGCTGTGTACCGCCGGTCGGTCGGGGACTCCCAGACAGCCGGCATGCTGGCAGCGTTGCGCGGCGGCCAGCCCCAGCGCGAGAGGGGTTTCCCGGGTCGCGATGCTCCCGGCGGCAGGGGGGCCAGTCGGCGCAACCTGCCGTGGCGACTGCCCTCGTAGGTGATGTCGTACTCGAGCGCGCTGCCGTCGGGCAACGGGCAATCCAGGCTCAGGTGACGCCCATACTCCGGGTAGTAGGCGTAGAAGGCGGTGTGGTACCGCGACTCGATGCCATCGTACGGGGGATTCAGGCAGGCCCCGGTCGAGAGCTGGAACCGGGCGGTTTCGTAGACCCCGCCGCCCGCGAACCGGAATTCTCCTTTCTCGATCCGCACCTCGCCCTGGAGACTGATGCCGCTTGCGGCGGTCGGAGACAGCAGACCCGAGCTGCCGTTGTGCCAGAGGAGTGCCCCCGAGATGGCATCGAGTGCGACCACATGGGTCCCGTCGTAATGGGTCAGACCCGCGGCGGCATACACGACCCCGTCCTCGACGGCTACCCCGCCGGCCACCGGCCAGGTCGAAATGAGTTCCCCGTAGGCGAACAGAAGACGCTCTGCCGGGCCGACGCGACAAGCCCAGAGCAGGCGGCCCGTAGCCGCCTCGAACGCGTACACGCGCCCGTCGCAGGAGCCGGCAAACAAACGTCCCCGCCACAGGGCCGGGGCAAAACACACACTGCCGCCGGTATAGGCCTTCCACCGGAGGCTGCCGTCTGCGCCCAGAGCCGTGACGGCGCCGCTGCGGTCGGCCACGAACACCATGCCGCCGGCCGTGACCGGCGCCGTGGGCAGGACCCCCCGCGCCAGAACGGTCCTCCAGCGGGGCTCCAACTGCTCGGAGAGCCCGGTCGAGACGACCTGGCTGCGCGCGCTGTCCGCCCCGGAACACGGCCAGTCGCCCGGTTCGACAGGCAGCGGCCGGACCGTGCCGGGATCGCCGTCGCCGGGTTCGAGGCGGGGTGCGCCCGAAGCCGCGACAGAGGCGAGGTCCCCGGCCGGGGCCAGGGCAATGTGCCCGTAGAGCGACAGTTGGCAGCCGCACATCCACGGCCCCCAGTAGAGGTGTCCCTCGGAGACGATGATGCCGTCGTGACACGGCGGGCGCATCGGGGCGATGTGGTGTGCGGTGTCTGTGGTCCGCTCGATGCGGATCGTTCCGCCGTTGGCGCGGAAGAAGACGCTGTCGGGGGTTGCGGTAGCGCGGCTGCAGGCGCGTCGTTTCGGCAGTTGGGCGAGCACCTGGCCGTCGTACGTGAGCTTGGCCCCATGGTCGTGGGGATCGGTGGGGCGCTGGGTTCCCGCCGCGTAGATCCCGTCTTCGCACAGTACGACCTGGAAGTTGCCGCGCTCACGCTGCCAGAGCAGGGCGCCGTCGGCCGCCGACACGACCACCAGCCTGCTGCGCTGGGGGCCGGCGAAGAAGAGCCGGCCATGGCCGCATTTCAGGTACGACGTCGTGGCGTAGCCGGTTTCCCAGAGTTGCGCTCGACCCTCCGGGCCGATTGCGCCGAGCAGATCGGGACTGGCGTTGCGCCAGGCGACCGTCCCGGAGGCCCGGTCCAGCGCCAGGAGGAACGTACCCGGCGCCCAGCAGTAGATCCGATCGTCGTCCATGCACAGGCCGCGGGCGTCAAGGTATGCCTCTTCGCGGTGTGACCAGCGTACCTTCCGGCTGGCCACGTCGATTGCCAGGAGCGTCCTGCCAAAGCCGAAGTTCGTCGCCGGGTCACGGTAGTCGTGGCCTGGCCACATGCCCCACGGCCAATGGCCCATCTGGCGCCCGCCGGATCGCTGGGTGGGCGGATGGACCTCTTCGGCCCCGACCAGCGCGTAGAGCACGCCGGCGTCCAGGGCCATCCACTTCCAGACCGGACCGTCGGCGAGGCCGGGTGGGACCACGATCTCGTCCGACTGCGCTCCGGTACGCGCGTCAAGCAGCTTGCAGGACTGGTCGTCGGCCAGGTACAGCACCTCCCGGGTGGCAACCATCGTGCAGCGGTGGATCATGAAGCCTTCCCGAAGCGGCCGGGTCCAGAGGATCAGACCGTTGTAGCCGTCGACGCATACGAGTGTGTTCAGCCAGCGGTTCTGGTTCGCCTGGTGGGCCAGGTGGCCGAAGGCCCGGAACACCCGTCCCCCCGCGGCCACCGACACTTCCGGCATCGGCACGAAGAGAGGTTCGGCCAGAAACTGGGTCAGGCAGGGCCACCGGGCCAGGCGGTCGGTGGAGAGAGGGTTGTTGTCAGGCCCGTGATACACATGGCTCCAGGAATCGCCCCCGGGGGGAAACGGCTTGAGGAACTCCCGTCCCCCCATCCACGCCATCCCCTCGGGGCGCAGCACCCGCAGCACCTCGCCCCGGGGCACCCGGGCCGTTCCGGCATCGCTCACGACCACCATCCCCGCCAGATTGTCGGCCAGCGGGATGCGCGACCACGGTTCCAGCGCGGCAAACAGACGGCGCCCCAGCAGACCTTTCGCGTCCGCCGCCTCCCGCAGCCGGGTGATGTCACCCGTGTCCGGCGACTGCACGAAGAGGATCCACCGACTCGACTCCGCCAGGTTCGTCGCCCCATGAACGCCGCCCTCGGGCAGCCCGACCAGCACGCAGATCCCGGTGCCCGAACCGAGGCGCATCGCAAGATCCGCCGGCTGTCCCCCGGGGGCCGGACGCGTCAGACCCACCCAAAGCACGCTGATCCCAGCCACGCGAAGAAACGTCCCGCCAGCCATGGGGCGCCCTCCTTTCCACAGGAGTGAACCGACAGGAACCTGTTCTCCGGCGACGGGGAGTTGGCACCCCGGCGCCTTCCGCCACGGCAACGGCGAGAAAGGTAGACCGCAATGGCAACGGACGCAAGAACTTCACGACGGGACATCGCAATGGCTCAGGGAAGGCCGCAAGGGCTCGGGAACCGGCTCGGCGTGAGCTTCGCCCTCCAGTAGGCCGCAGCTTCAGCGGCGACGGGCGGTGAGCCATCCCATTTTCCCTGAGGCTTACTCGCGCCGGGCTGTTCCAGGCCCCGTCCACCAATGCTGCCAAGTTTCTGCCCGCCCGCACGGTGGCTCACGGCCCGAGTAGGTCCGGGGCGCCGAACCGGACCCCGGTCGCAGGCTCAGCGTGAGACCGGCTGTCGCCCTGCGCCGACACCGGAGACGGGGAAACTCAGCAGCATTGCCCCGTCCACCCCCCGACTCCCTTTCCGGCCGAGGTCCTGGCGCCGCCGACGGCGGGACTGCCGACGACCGCCCTGGCACCGGGACCCCTGGCCAACCCGGGGGACTACTCCTGCCCGGTTTCCACGCGCCCCACCAGCTCCCGGACGCCGGCGATGCCGTGGCGGTCGAGATAGGCGGAAATCCCGTCGACGATGCGGACCAGGCAGCCCGGGTCGCTGAAGATGGCCGTGCCCACACCCACGGCATCGGCGCCGGCGAGGATGAACTCGACGGCATCCTCGGCGGTCGCGATGCCGCCCATGCCGAGGATGGGGACGCCCACGGCACGGCGGACCTCGTAGACCATGCGCACCGCGATGGGCTTGATGGCCGGTCCGCTGAGGCCTCCGGTGATGTTCGCGATCCTGGGCCGCCGGGTCTCGATGTCGATGGCCATGGCGGGAAGGGTGTTGATGAGGGAGACGACGTCGCTCCCGGCGTCCACCACGGCCCGGGCGAAGTCCGCGATCCGGGTCACGTTGGGACTGAGCTTCGTGATCAGGGGCAGGGAGGTGACGGAGCGCACCGCACGGACAGCCTTGGCGGCCAGGCCCAGGTCGGTGCCGAAGGCGATGCCGCCCTCCTTGATGTTGGGGCACGAGATGTTGATTTCGAGGGCCGCGATGCCCTCTCTTTCGGCTTCGAGGCGGCGGGCGACCTCGGCATAGTCGGAGAGCGTTCTGCCCCAGATGTTGACGAAGACGGGGGTATCCAGGGTGCGCAGGTAGGGCAGGTAGTCGGGCTCGGCGATGAACGCGTCGATGCCCGGGTTCTGCAGGCCGATGGCGTTGAGCATGCCGCCGAATACCTCGGCCGTCCGGGGCGTCGGGTTGCCGTGCGAGGGCCAGGGGGAGACCCCCTTGACCGTTACCGCGCCAAGCCGGGAAATCGGCACCAGGCCGGCATACTCCCGCACATAGCCGAAGGTCCCCGATGCGGTCACCACCGGGTTCCGCAGCCGTATGCCCGCCAAGTTCACCGAGAGATCCGCCATCATCGCCTACCTTGCCGGAAACAGACCCCGGGAATACCGCTGCCCGGAACCATGCCCGCGGCGACCAAGATGATGCCTGCCCGCCGTCGCGCAACCGACTCTCCGTCTCGAAACACTCTGGAGCACGAGCCTCCTCGCGGGCCTCCAAAGGCTCGGATCTCCGTCGTAGAGCAACGGCCTGCAACCAGCCACCGTTCGGTTGCGCGTTGCTGTCTTCGCGGGAGCGCCGACGGCCTCGTGGGCATTGGCCGCGAGACCTGTCTGCGTGTCCGCACAGGCAGACGCGGCGGCTCCAGTCGCTGCTCTACGTTTGGCATCCGAACGGTATCAGACGCATGTTCCGTGCGGACCCTCAGGGCGTTGGGACTTCGGCCTCCCCTTCCCCGGGGGCCGGTGCACAGGCCAGGAGGCCCTCGACCTTGCCGACGAGGGTGTCGGGAGTGAAGGGCTTCTGCAGGAAGACGGTATCGTGTTTCTCGGTCCCCCCCAGTTTCATGATGACGGTGTCGGTGTATGCCGAGATGCTGAGCACGAGCAGCGAGGGTCGGTCCTGGCGGAGCCGTGCGGCGATCTCGACTCCGCTCATCCCCGGCATGACCATGTCGGTGATCAGCAGGTCGATTTCGTCGCGGTGTTCCTCCCAGATGACGAGGAGTTCGACATCGGTCCGCGCCGCGAACACACGGAAGCCGTGCGCAGCCAACGCCCGCTCGATCATGCGCAGAACCGCATCCTCATCGTCCAGGATCAGGATGCCCGCCCCGTCCCCATCCGCCAGCCGCGGCAGGGAGGGCGCCGCCGGAGCCTCCAGAACCAGTTCCTGCGTCGGCAGGTCCTCGTCGCCCACAAAGGGCTCGCTGTAGAGCGGCAGGAAGATGACAAAGGACGCACCCGCGCCGACCTCGCTGCGCACCAGCAGGTCGCCACCGTGCTCCTTGACGATGGCCGCCACCGTGGTCAGGCCCAGCCCCGTACCCTCCTTCTCGCTCTTGGTCGTGAAAAAGGGATCAAAGATGCGCCGCCGCGTCGCCTCGTCCATGCCGTGTCCCGTATCCTCCACGGTCAGAACCGCGTAGACCCCCTCTTCGAGATTGAGCCCCGCCTCCCTGGCGGTCAGAACCCGGCGTTCCACCCGGATCGCCAGCCGCCCGCCCCGGGGCATGGCATCCCGGGCATTGACCGTCAGGTTGATGATCACCTGCTCGATCTGAACCAGGTCGGCTTTGACCAGTACCGGCGACTCGGCCAGGTCCACCACCATCTCGATGTTCTCGCGGATCAGCCGGCCAAGCATCTTCTCGGTGCTGCCGACCACCTCGTTCAGGTCGAGGACCTGCATGAGCGCTTCCTTGTGGCGGCTGAACGCCAGCAGGCGACGGGTCATCGTCGCAGCCCGGTCGCAGGCGCGCATGATCTCGTCGATGTTGTCCCGGGCGAAGGGGTCCATCGAGTCGGCCCCGTGCAGCAGAAGGTTGCAGTTGCCCTGGATCACGGTCAGCAGGTTGTTGAAGTCGTGGGCGATACCGTCCGCAAGGACCCCCACCGTCTCCATTTTCTGCGCCTGCCGGAGGCGTTCCTCCGCCTGAATCATCGCGGTGATGTCGCGCTGGATCGCGATCAGTCCCGAGAAGGCGTCATCCCGGCCGCGCACGGGCAGAATCAGGGTCTCGGCGGTGAAGATGCCGCTGCCCCGCCGGCCGCGCAGACGTCCCAGCCAGTTCTGGCGCCCCTGGTAGGCTCGGTTGAGACCCCCGCGCTCGGGCTCGTCCAGAACTTCCCCCAGGAGAGCCCGGATGGCGCGGCCGGACAGGGCATCCGCATCGAGGCCGGTCTGCTTCTGGAAGGCCCGGTTGGCGCACTGGATGATGCCGCCGGCATCGGTGACCGCCACGCCGTCCGGAAGGTGGTCGAAGAGAGTACGGAACAGGCCGGACTCCTCGGCTTCCTGGCGGCGCCCGGCAGCGTGGGCCAGATCCTGCAGGAAGGGGCTGGCCGCTACCGCCCCCAGCAACACCACGCCCGCCAGCAGGTACATGAGCGTCCTGCGGCCGATGCCGGCCACGGTCGGCAGGTCCATGGCCGCGTCCGCACTGACAAGGGAGAACTCCGATGCCGGCAACACCGTGCGCACAGCCATCACGCGGACGGACCTGGTGCCGTTGCCGCGGGAAGGCGCCGGGAAAACCGCGGGATGATCGTGGTCTGCCGTGGCCAGGGAGGCGACGAAGGGCACCCACTCGGGAGGAGAACTTCCCGGAGAGTAGACATCCCCGGCGGCCGAGATGAGGTAGCTTGCCCGTGCTGTTCCCCCGCCGCTGTCCCGCAGACGTCCGTCGAGCCCTTCCGGGTTGAGCACGGCAAGGAGCTGCCCGTGCACCGCGCCTCCGGATACCACGGCCACGGAGAGCAGCACGATCATGGGCCCGTCCTCCGCCTGGAACGTGAGGTAGGTGGGACGGATGTAGAGGTGTTTGACCAGCGACCGCAGGGCTTCGTAGGTCACCGGCACCGGCAGCGCGTCGGCTACCGGCACAAGACGGAAGTCGCCCTCCTTCGAGATGAAAACCAGCGACGAGAAGGCGGGTATGCCCGCGGTGCGCTTCTCCGTGCCCATCCGGTCCAGAAACCGGGCGATCGTCTCCAACGCTGCCGCCGGATCGCGACTGGACGCGCAGATGTCCTGAATCGTGTTCCCCTCGACCATGCTCCGCACATCGTGGCGGCGGTCGTTGAGGTACATCGCCACCACTGCCGCATGCCCCTGGGTCTCCGTCACCAGCGTACGCAGGGCCTGGCGCCGGAACGCCAGTTCGCTCCGGGCCAGGAGCAATGGCATTAAGCAGACGTAGAGGACAGCCAGCACGATGAAGGCTGTCTTCACGATGTTCCTCGGACCCGGGTCCTTCAGCACGTCATCGCTCCTCCCTGTGTCCTCGCCCCTCTCCTGCTCGGGTGGGTCGCCGGAAGAACGCTCTCGACCGCAAGGGCTGTCGCTTTCCCATCCTCATAGCATAACCCCGCGGCCCCACTGCCGACAAGCCCCCCCACTCATGGCGAAACGCCGGCCGCCGCCTCCGGAAGCGGCTTGCGCCGGTGCTTCCGGTCGACGCAGACAAAGGTGACGGTGGTCTCGAAGACCGGGACCTCCTCGACGGCGCCGCATTCTTGGGCGTAGACGGTGACGTGGTAGCGCACGCTGGACACTCCTACCGCCGCACGCACGATGTGCAGACGCAGAAGGGCCCCGACCGGCACACCGCGGGTGAAATCGACGTGGTCCATGGCGCGGGTCACGAGGGTTTCCCCGGGATATTCCCGTAAGGCTGCGAGGTAGGCGTATTCGTCGACCCACTTGAGCAGCTGGCCTCCGAAGAGGTTGCCGTAGTGGTTCAGGTGTTCCGGGCGCACCAGAGTGAACATCTCCATCGGCGGTCCTTCCCCGTGCACAGGGTGCGTGGGCCTCTTGGCGCCGCCTGGCAGGGCCGGACCGAGGCGTCGCGCGCGTTTCCGTGGGCCCGGTCCCCGAGCTCCGCTGGCGGGACGGTCGGAACATAGCCTTTCCGGTCCGACATGGCCAGGCAAGGCCCGGCAATGGGCCGGGCGCCGCTCGTGACGCCGCCGCCGGTCTCGTCCCGGTGGAGCGCCGATGAGGGGAAATGGGGCCGCTCGTGAAACAGCCCCCGCTCGTAAGGCCTCAGGCAAACCCGCGAGTGGTTCGGGATGCGGCTCAACCGGAGCCCAGTCGAAGGGCTCCTGCTGAGCCGTCTCCTCCCCATCCCCTGGAGGGCGAAGCTCCTGCTGAGCCGGTTCTCGGATTGGACGGAACCCTGTTCTGGCGTGGGGGCCATGGCAGGAGGCCGATCACGGGCTACATTGCGCTTTTGCTATTTCCCCAGGGGCAGCCCCGGGTAGTCGAAACCGACCGCAGGAGGCCAAACGGTATGGAACGCAAGCAGTGGATGGTGTGGGCGAGTGGGTTCTTCTTCGCCTGGATCGTGGCGGCGGCGGACGCCCCGCCCAAGGCGGCGGCCGATGGGGCCAAGGCAGACGCGGCGGCCGGGACCCCCGCGGCAACGGCGCAGACCCCCAAGGCAGAGGCGGCCGCTACAACCGCGCCGGCGCCCGGTGTGGCGTCCGGTGTTCAGCCGGTCCGGCGTGCCCCGACGCCGCTTCCCGCCATCGATCCGGACCGGCGGCAGAAGGCGCAGGAACTGCAGTCCCTGAGACGGGAGTATGCCCTCGCCCGCCGCTCCCTGATGGAGAAGGAGAGAGCCCTGAGCGCCGCCGACGAACAGGTGCAACAGAAGCTCGCCGCAATCGAACAGAAGATCACCGGCCTGCGCGAGCAGATCGCCAGGCTCGAAGCCGGCAAGGCAGACGTGTACAGCGAGGCAAAACCGGAACTGGCCGCGGATTATACCAAAGTCGCGGAATTGCTGGAACGGATCCAGGGACTCCAGGCCGAACTCTATCCTCCCCGCCAACCAACTCCCCTGCCGATGCCTCCCCAACCACCCCGCGCACCCGGGCACGCGGTTCCCGGAGACCCGCCGCCCAATGCCCCGCAGGCCGGCGCCGCCAAGGGTGTCAACGGGACCCCCGCGGCTCCCGCACCTCAGACGCCCAGGCCCTGAGTTCGGCTCAGGGAGCCGCCTCGAAACCCGCCTGACGCACAGCCTGAATGACTGCCGCGCGGTCGATGCCGTGCCCCTCCACGGTAGCTCGGCCGTGCAACCGGTCCACCTGTGTCCGCACCACCCCGGGGAGATCGGAAAGGGCCCTGTGGAGGACGCGTTGGCAGTGGTCGCAGGTCAAGCCGGACACGGGGACCTCGACGGTGGCCACGGGGCGCGCTGCCGGAGCAGGTTCGGCCTGCGGTCTGCGCGGCGGGCCGGAGAGCCCGCGCCAGGCGAGACGCAGGAAAAGCAGCAGCAGTACCGCCGCGGCAACGCCGTGGACGATGCCGCCGGAGCTGCCATGATGATGGACCGCGACCTCGGGGGAAAGATCGAGGAGGAACTCGAAGGCCCTGCCGAACAGCAGACTGCCGATCACGATTGTCGACAGATAAATGACGGTCACGCGCCGCCCCAACGCCCGGTACAGGGCGGCCAACGTCGCCGCGTTGGTTGCCGGTCCGGCCATCAGAAACACCAGGGCACACCCCGGCGACAGCCCCGCGCGAACCAGGGCCGCCGCCACGGGTACCGAACCGGTGGCGCAGATGTACAACGGCGTGCTCAGGGCCAGCATCACAAACATGCCCGACCATCCCGACGCCCAACTCCTGCCGGCGAAAAAATCGGCGGGCAACAGCGAACCCAGAAGCGCCGACACCAACAGCCCCCCCAACAGCCACTTCCAGATCCCCCCAAGCAAGTCGTCAAAGGCATAGTGAGCAATCTCGCCAATCTTCCCCCCTGTCCCCGAACCGCCCTGCCGCGGTGCCTCGTCACTCCGTACTCCCTCCACACCGTCCGGCGCCAAAACCGCGGTCGCCAGACCCCCCAGAATCCCCGTCACGAAGGCGACACCCACCCGGAACAGGGCAAACGGAAGCCCGAGCATCGCCGCACTTACGGAAATCGAGTCCACCCCGGTCTGCGGCGTGCTGATCAGGAATCCGACCGTCGCACCGTTGCCCGCCCCTTCCTTCTTCAGCCCGAGAGCCGTGGGCAGCACGCCGCACGAACACAGAGGCAGGGGAACACCGAACAACACCGCCTTGAACACGTTCCACAAACTCTTGCCCCCCAAATGCCTACGAATCATATCCCGGGGCAGAACAACATGCAGAACCCCCGCCAGCAAACAGCCCAGAAGAAGCCACGGCGCCATCTCCGCCGTAACCCCCCAGAACGATACCCAGAACCGAAGCAGCCAATCCTGCATCATCTACATCCTGTGCTCGCCAGACGGCCGCAAACCCATCAGAATACCTCGAGCAACAACCGCATGGCCCGGACAAAACCCACAAAACAACCAGCAAACACCCATGAATCCATAGCGATAGGACAGAAAGACTATGGATCCAGTTGCATATCGGATCATCCCCCCCCCCCGGCGCGATAGGAACCCTGCGGCCCCGCAAGCCATACGTCCGGAATACGCCCATTCGCCGGGCGGCGGTCGTCCCCCCCCCGTTTTCCGGTCACGGCGGGGGCCGGGTTGTCCGGAAAACGCCCCTTCGCCGGGCGGTGGTCGCCCCCCCCCGTTTTCC
>JAFGRS010000747.1 GCA_016935045.1 Lentisphaeria bacterium
ATGACCAGGCGATTGGCATGGGTGGGGTTGGTGCTCGCGGGAGCTGCGTCCGCCGCGGACTATGTCTGGATCGAGGCCGAGAAGCCCACGTCCAGCACGGTGACCTTCGAGTCTTCCGGGTGGGGCAACAAGGAATTCCTATCGGAGGAGGCGTGGCTGGGCCTCAAACTGGACGCCGCGCAGCAGGCTCAGGCGCCCCGGGGCATGGTGCTCGACTACGAGTTCAGCGCCCCGTCCGGCGGCCGTTACCAGGTATGGAACCGCGTCGGCTTCGAGTTCATCCGATCGCCCTTCGAGTGGCGCATCGACGAGGGGGAGTGGGATCGCGTCGAGCCGACGGACCTGACCACCGACCTGATGGAGATTGCCACCTGGAACGAGGTCGCGTGGATCCAGATGGGGGAGACGGACCTGGACCCAGGCCGGCACACGCTGCAGATCCGGGCGCTGACAAGAATGGCGAAGGAGCAGGGGAAGGACGTCAACAAGGGCGTCATGTACTACTCCGACGTGCTCTGCCTCACCAAGGGAGCGTTCCGCCCGAACGGCGCCTTCCAACCGGACACGGCCTGGCAGGTTGAGGAGGACCTCCAGGCGGCGGCTCAGGTCTTCCGGTTCCCTGCCGGGGAGCACCTCGCTCCCGGTGAGCGCAGCGAACTGCCGCTGGCGGGCCTGTGGCAGGTTGCCCGTTATGACGAGAACGACGTCCAGGACCGCGCCGGACCGACGCCTGAGCTGCCCGATCCCGACACCCTGTTCTGGAAGGGCATCAGCGTTCCGGGCAACAAGTTCAGACGCCGCGACCTGGTCTTCGCCCATCGCCTGATCTATCGCACCCGGATCGAGGTCCCGGCCGAACGGAATGGGCACTCCTTTGTGCTGTCGCTCCCTTCCCAGAGCCTGATCGCCACCGTTCTCGTCAACGGACGGATGGTAGGCTGGAGCAAGGCTCCCTTCGCGCCCTTCGCATGCGACCTGACCCCCGCGATCCGGCCCGGCTCGATCAACGAGATCTGCGTGGTCATCAAGGACAGCTACTACGCCATCTCCGAGACCAAATCCGGCCAGAGCTGCCGCATGCGGTTCAATATCCCGTTGGACCGCATCCATGAGAACTACGTGGGGCAGTTCTTCGATTTCCCCATCGCCTCGGTGCATTACGCGCCGCGGTCAGGCATCCTGCTGGCACCGTCTCTCGTCGTGACGGGCGGACCCGTGTACACCACCGACGTGTTCGCCAAGCCCTACGTCACGAGGAAAATGCTGGCGCTGGAGGTGAGCCTGCGCAATCCGACCGGGGCCGACCAGACCGTCCAAGTCCACACCGAAATCCTCCCGTTCGAGGGTGGCGCCGCCGAGAGGACGCTCGAATCCGGCGACCATGTCGTCCCCGCCGGCAAGGAGATCACGATCGAGACGTCCAAGCCGTGGCCCGACCCCACGCTCTGGTGGCCGGATTCTCCTGCCCGGTATGTCGCGGTGACAAGGGTGACGTCGGGAGGGAAGGTGGTCGACGTGGTTCGCACCGCGTTTGGCTTTCGGGAATGGAGTTGGGACGGGGCCGGGCCCTTCCGGCTCAACGGCGTGCCGTGGCAGTTCTGGGCCGACTGCACCAGCTTCCGCAGCGCCGAAGATCAACTGACATACTGCCGCAGGAGCGGGCAGAACATGGTGCGTTTCTGGTCGGACTCGCTCTGGGGCCTCGACGCTCCCGAAGTCCTCGACCGCATGGACGCCGCGGGGATCGCCGTCAGGCGCAGCGGCATCTTCGATGGGCAGGGCGCCAACTACCTGCACAAACTCGCCGAGGGAACGGAGCTGTTCGACAACTGGCTGCTGCAACTCCAGGCGCAGGTCCGGGCCGAGCGGAACCACCCCAGCATCCTGATCTGGTCCATCGAGAACGAAATCACCTTCATCAACTCCCGCAATCTCGGGCTCAAGGACAGGGTCGAACCTCAGGTTTCCCGTGTCGGCAATGCCATCCTCGCCTACGATCCGACACGCCCGGTGATGGTCGACGGCGGCAATTGCCTTCAGGACAACTCCCTGCCCGTCAATGGCGTGCACTACATCGAGACGGACTGGCGGTACTACCCGGACGAGGCCTACACCTTGGAACGCGCCTATCGCTCCCACAGCGAGCCGACCCTGGGGCATTGGGGGAAAGCCCCGTGGCAACTCGTCCCCGACCGCCCGATCTTCATGGGAGAGGCCTACTACATCGCGGGAAACCAGCCTTCCGCCTATGCGCAGTTCGGCGGCGAGGGCGCCTTCGTCGGCTGGGGCCCGGACGCCTGCCGCGGCGCCGGGCTGCTGGCCAGGATGCTCTACGAGGGGTACCGCTGGCACGGCGTGGCCGCTACCCAGGTCTGGGGACCCACCTCCCAGATGGCCGATCTGCAGCAGGACGCCTACAAGGCCGTCTGCATCCTCTGCCGGGAGTGGAACTGGACGTTCGGCGGGCCCGCCGGCGTGGCCCGAACCCTCAAGGTCTTCAACAACACCCGGTTCGGGAGCCCCATCACGGCAGCCTGGCAGCTCGAACTGGAGGGAAGAACGGTTGCTTCGGGGCGACGCGTCTGCGCGCTTGCGCCCGGCGGGAACGAGCAGTTCGACGTCACCCTCGACATCCCCGCGGTGGCCGGCCGTGCCGAAGGGCGGTTCGTCCTGACCTGCTCGCGGGACGGCAACGAGGTCTTCCGCGCGGTCAAGCCTGTGGCCGTCATCGATCCGGAGGCCGGAACGAGGTGTGACCTCCCCAGGGACAGGCTGATCGTGTTGGACCCGTTCGGCTCGGTCAAGCGGCGGCTTGCCGCCCGCGGCACCGCCTTCACCGAAGTGGCTTCCAGCGCTGCGATCCCTGACGGCGCGAAGGTGATCGTGCTCGGAAGAGACGCCCTCGACAGCCGCGAATCCACCGACCCGCGCTGGCTCGCCCGGGCCGGGGCCGGAGCGACCGTGCTGGCCCTCGAACAGGCCCATCCCCTGCGCTTCCAGGCTCTGCCCGCCGATGTGACCGCTACCGACTTCTCCGGACGTGTCGGGTTCATGGAGGACCCCGATCACCCTGTCTTCGCCGGGTTGGGCCAGCAGGACTTCTTCACCTGGTCCGGGGACCACATCGTCTACCGGAACGTCTATACCAAGCCCACCCGCGGCGCGGTCTCCCTCGCACACTGCGACCATTCACTCGGCTGCTCGGCCATTCTCTCGGCCCCCGTCAACGAGGGTCTGATCCTCGCCTGCCAGATGGTCGTCGCCGGGAAACTCGATTCCGACCCGGTGGCGCGCAGGCTGTTCGACAATCTCCTGGCCTACGCCGCAACCTACCGCCCCGTGCGGCGTACCACCGCCGCCGTGATCGACCCGGAGAGTCCCGAGGGCAGACTGCTGAGCGCCTCGGGCCTCAAGTTCGACTTCGCCGGCGACCTCGAAAGCACGATCCGCGAGAAGCGTCACGACATTGTCGTCTTTGCGGCCACCCCCGCGAACCTGGCCTCGCTGGCGGCGGCCCCGCGGGAGGTGCGGGACTTCACCGGTCGCGGCGGCTGGCTGATGGCCTGGGGCCTGACGCCCGAGGGCCTCGCCGACTTCAACCGCATCGTGGGCGTGGAACACCTGATCCGGCCCTTCGAGCTGGAGCGGGTCACGATGGCGCCGGTGCGCGATCCGGTCATCGCGGGGGTGACCGTCCGCGACGTGGCCATGGAAACCGGGGAGAAGATCTTCGGCTGGCAGGGAACGCGCTACATGGTGGACGACGAGTTCCGGTACGTGGTCGATACGGACGAGATCGGGCCGTTCTGTCTCACCCCCGGAGCTGCCCCGGGCGACACGGCCGCGGCCAAAAAAGCCGCCGCCGGCTGGAGCCGGAATCTGTTCAACGGCTTCACCAGTGACGACGCCTGGAAGCTGATCTACTACATGTCCGTGGCCTCGCCCAGGATCGACCTGACCTTCCCCCGGGCCGAGACGATCACCGACCTCGGCATCGGCCTGAACGCTCATTACGCCATCGCGGCTCAGGTCAACCTGTACGCCGATGGCGCGGCCCAGCCGGTCTCCATCGACCTCGAACCCCGCAGCGGACGCCAGCAGGTCCACCTCGAAACGCCGCTCCGCGTCGGCAAGACGCTGACCGTGGAACTGGCCCGGTTCGACAAGGAAGGGAAGACCACGGGCATCGACAACCTCTGGATCACCGTGGCCCGCTCCGATACCTGGCGGGCCAGCGTCAAGCCGTTGCTGAATGTCGGCGGCCTGGTGAAGTACCCGATGGGGAAAGGCGGCCTCGTGCTCAACCAGCTCAACATCCAGGCCAACGAGGCCCTGCCCGTCAACGCCCAGAAGAAGTCCGCCATCGCGGCGGCCCTGTTGCGCAACCTCCATGCCCAGTTCTCCGGCGGACAGATCCTGACGACGGGCGATCTGACGTTCCAGCCGCTGGACATCCACGACCGGTACAACCAGTATCTCACCCGGGACAAGGGCTGGTTCCGCGGCAATCGCGACATCGCGCACGTCCCCACCGGCAAGACGCAACTGGCCGGGGTCACGTACCAGGTGGCGGACTTCCGCACCTCCCCCGTGCCTTCGTGCGTGATGCTGGCCGGACCCGGCGTCAACGGCACCATGCCCGCCGAGGTCAAGGGCCTGCCCGTCGCGAGGACGGCTGCTGTGCTCTTCTTCCTGCACACCTTCGGGGTGACCCGTCCCTGGACCGCCTCCCGCAACAGCCCCACGCCCCCCGTCCTCTTCCACTACAGGATCCACTATGCCGACGGAGAAAGCGTCGACGTGCCGGTGCTCTACGACCGGGGAGTGGGACACTGGGTCAGCCCGAGCCCCTCCGGATTGCCCGAAGCCGCCCTGGCCTGGGCCGGCAAGCTCCCCGACAGCGACAAGGAGTACGCCGTCCTCTACCAACTCCAGTGGAACAACCCCCGCCCGAATGTCGAAATCCAGTCCATCGACATGGTCCGGGACACCGAGGCCCACGGCGCGCCGGCGCTGCTGGCGGTCACGGCCGCAAGCAAAGCCGAGTAGACCCCATACGGCTGGGGGACATGAAGGGAGTGCGGGCAGCCGGCCGGCTCCCGACGCCCGTTCCGCATCACGTTCAGCGACAGCCGAAGCCGGGGAGGCGGCTGCCGCGTTCGCGACGCCGTCTCCACGATGCCGCAGGCGTGTGGTCGGATGGTGTCCCGGATCGCGGCCCTGCCAGGGGCGCGGGGCGAGTCGCCGCCCTTTTCCCCCCATCTTCACTCCACCGGGACGAACTCGGTGCAGGCGTTCCGGTCTCGACGGCGCCCGCCTGCCCTGCGGCGTCCGTTCCCGGCGGCCGGATCCGGCTTCGTCAGGCTTGCGGGAGGGGAGCTTCGCCGATCTTCTTCATCCAGGCATCGCTGAACTTGTTGATCTCTTTCAGCTTGGGGCAGGGGTATCCCTTGCACTGCGCGCAGAAAGACAACTTCTTCATCTGGACGCACTGGAAGACCGCGCACGCCGCCTTCGGACCCTGGCCGCAGCCGGCGCACTTGCCGTTCAACTGCATCCTGCAGCCGGCGCAGGAAAGCCCGCAGGCCCCGTGTGCCACGTTCTCCTTCTTCGTCTCCTGTGCCGTGGTCAGAGCGGCTCCCGCCGCCGTGAGAGCCGCGGCCCCGATGAACTTCCGCCGGTTCATTTCTCTTCCTCCTCTGGCGCAACTGGGGACCATGGACCATGGACAATGGACCATGGA
>JAFGRS010000111.1 GCA_016935045.1 Lentisphaeria bacterium
GCTGACGTACTCCGGTGTGAAGGGCTCCAGACCGAAGATCTTCTTCGGCGGGTAGGCCCAGCCGCAGGCGTAAAACCACCGGTTCGGCGTATACACCTTCCCGACCTCCAGTTCGTCGAACAGCAGGGCACACTCGCGGTCGAAGGCGGCCGTCTCCATGGTGACCCGGCCGTCCCGCAGGGTGAACTCGGGCGAGGCATGGACCATCGCGGGCGACACGTTGTAGCGTGCCAGGAACCGGTGCCAGGCAGCCACGTCCGCGGCAGCGAAGGGGTCTTCGCCGCGGCCGCGCCGCAGGTCATAGAGGGCGGGGAGATGCCGTCGCTTCGGCATCGTCAGGTTCCAGACGGTCACTTCGAGGGGCACCTCGAGGGTGCGGCCGCCGTCGCGGATCTCGATCCGGCCACGGTATACCCCGGGGACCGCTTCCGCGGGCGCGAAGCAGTCGACCCAGATCGGCTGCGTGGTATCCGGCTCCAGGCTCAGCCCACCGTCCGCATCCAGCGGGATGAGAGGATCGGGCCACCAGTCCGCCCACCCGTCCGAGCCGCGTCCCTTCGGCAGCAGACGGTGGTAGCCCGGGGCCCTCGAACTGGCATAGCCCATGGGGAAGTCAATGGGAATGTAGCCGACACGGTACGGAACCGGAGCGGGCAGCTCGGCGTCCCCCGGCCCCCGCAACGGTTCCACGCGAACCTGAACGTGCCGGGCCGTACCGGAGCGCAGGGCCATCTGGACGGCCTTCCAGGCATGGCGCGGCACGCCGGTCCGTATGCGGCGCTCGGGCAGGCGGGGAAAGACGTCTTGACGGAACACCTTGACGAGAGGGTTGACGGCCCAGGCGTCGAGATCCCCTCGGGCTTCGAGGCGCGTCTGCGGTTCCCCGGCCAGACCTTCCCCGACCTGCGCCAGCAGGACATTGTCGTGCCACAGGGTTCCCCGGGCATTCATGGTGAGGTGGATCTCGATGAAGGCGCAGTCCGGGGGCGTCGTGACGGTGACCTCGGTGGCGGTCCAGTCCGAGTCTCCGGAGGCAGTTGTCGTGGTGCCGAAGAACGGTGCATTCGCGTGTGTTCCGTCCGCCTTCCTGAAATGGCCATGGATCTTGGCGCTCCCGTCCACGCCCCGGGTCCGGATCGAGCCCGAGAGCAGGTAGCGCATGCCGGGCTTGACGGGCACCATCTGGCGCCAGCCCGTCCATCCGGGATCGGCGAGATCCCGCGGCACGTCCAGCTCCAGGCAGCGGCCCCCGCCCTGGCCGGTTTCCACGACCCGTGCCGTGAAACGCCGTTCGCCCTCCGCACCCTCTTCGCGCGGGACCCATGCCGCCGGTCGGCCTTCTTCCACGACCTCCATCGCCCCGTTCCGCGCCAGGTTCGCCGGCGATGCGACCCAGTCCGGCAACGCCACGCGCCGACTGGCCCCGGGCAGGTCGGGGTCCGGACTCAGGTACAGCCACAGGACCAATTCGCATGCGGGCGGCAGATCGGCCGCGGCGTAGAGCCCACCGACCAGGTCCCCCGCCACGTCCAGGGCCCGGGAGGGGGTACGGGGGTCGACCAGCCGGATGGACGGGTCGACGCCGAAGCCGACCGCCTTCGCCACGCGGTTTGCCAGGCGCTCCGACGCGATCCGGATCAGCGCCCCGGCGACGGCTTCGCCGGACGGGTTGCGGACCGGGATGGGAGCGCGCCAGAGCCAGGCGCCGTCGGTTGGCCAGGCCGCGTCGTGCCCGATGACAGCCAAGGCGCGGGTCTCTGCCGGTCCCACGCGGACCTCCAGTTCCTGCCCTCCCTCCACCGACTCGATCGCCGCGTCGTCAAACCACGCCGTCCCCGTCCCGTGCAGGAGGGTGCCAAGGGAAAGGAGCCTGCCTCCCGGCGGGACCTCGAACTCGATCACGATCTGCTGCCAGTCGAAGGTCCCATCCCGCGACTCCGAACGGTTGACCACCTGCGGCCGGTCGCCATCCACGTGCACATACCAGCCGGCACGTCCCTTGACACCCGCTCCCTTGACCCACGCCGTGCAACGCAGGCGCTGCCCGGGCACCACCGGCATGCCCCCCTGCATGTACTTCACCCAGGCCGGCGCGGCACCCTCATCCACCTCGCAGCGGGCGCAGCGCGTGCCGCCGCGAGCACCTCCCGACTGCCAGATCATGCGATGCGAATCGTCTACGCCGGACACCGTCCAGGACGCTGGCGCCTCCTCCCCTGCCTCGAAGCCGAGGTTGCTGAGCCTCGTGCCGAGCCATTCCGGGGGAAGCCAGGCCTGTTCGTTGCCGGAGTAGAGGAACAACGCGATCTCGGCGTCCTCCTGACGGGCCTGGGGGGCGGCGGCCGCGGCATCCCCGGCGTCCGCCGTCGCGATGGCAGTCACGCCGGCTTCGGCGGCGTCACTCGTCTCCGCGGGCACCGTGATCGTGTCGCCCTCGGCCAGGAGCCCCTCGCGCTTGGGCAGCCCCCTGGCATCCTCCAGGTCGAAGAGGTACTCGACGCCGTTGGCGCCGGCCACCCGCAGCCCCGCCACAGCCTGTCCGATCAACGCCCCGGTGCCGTCCTCGCGGGAAACCGGGACCCGCAAGGGTGCGCCGTACAGCGACCGCCGCGCCGGGTTCCGAACCGTGACCGGAACGCGCGTCCTCCACGTTCCGCCGCCGTCGTAGCTCAGCGCCTGCGCCCACGGTGCCGCCGCCGCGGCGCGCCATCCCGTCGACAGGGCCACCAGCGCCGCCAGCAACGGGAGTCGTCCGCCCGCCGTGATTCTCTCCATGATTCTCTCCCTGTGTGCGTCACGGGTTCGGGGAGGGACTTCCGGCATGCCCCGCCGCAGACCCAACCGCTGGACCTGCCGTGAGAATCGTGTTGCAGGACGCGTTCCGAACCGCACGAATGTACCCGGAAAGAGGGTCCCCGTCAACGCCTCGCAAGGCCACTGCAATGCCTCAATGGAAATAGGAAGGACTCGGGAATCGGCTCAGCAGGAGCTTCGCCCTCCTGTCCGCACCGACTGCGCGACGCCCCATCCCCTGGAGGGCGAAGCTCCTGCTGAGCCGATTCTCGGATTGGACTGAGGCGTTACATTCCACGGGCCGGGCGCATGTCAGCTCCGTAGGTCCCTCTCCCCAGACCCGTACGAGGCGCA
>JAFGRS010000748.1 GCA_016935045.1 Lentisphaeria bacterium
GCCCCAGCCCAAGCCGGAGCCGAAGCCCCAGCCCAAGCCGGAGCCGAAGCCCCAGCCCAAGCCGGAGCCCAAACGGGTGTTCCGTCGTCCGGAGGACATTCTCAAGGACGCGGATTTCAAGCCGGTGCAGCCGGTAAAGCCGGTGGTGCCGGACCTGCGGTTCGACGCGGAGCAGTTTGCGGGCAAGTTGCGGGCGGGGGTGTTCGAGGTCCGGGTGGAGTCGGATCGGACGGGTTCCCCTCCCTCTTCCCGCTCCGCGGACCCCCAGCAGGAACAGCGCTGGCTGGACGCGGTGGGGGCGTTGCTGTACGAGCGCTGGTCTCAGCCCAGCCGGTCCGAGGTCGGCAGGGGGAATCCCATGGTTCAGGTGACTCTTTCCGTGAAGAGCGACGGGGGTGTGCTGTCGACGCGGGTCACGGGAGGCAGTGGGGTGCTGGCGATGGATGGCAGTGTCCGGCAGATGCTGTCTTCCCTGAACTTGGTACCCGCCTTCGGCGCCTATGGGTTGGAAGGGGCGTCGCGGGCGGTGACCATCACCTTCCGACTGAAGTGACCGGTGCGGGTGATCCGCGCCGGCGTGTTCCCACCAGCAAGCAACGGGGCGATGCATGAGAAACGGCAAACTGGGCTTCGGGATCCTCGGATGCGGCGTGATTGCGCCCACCCATGTCAAGGCCATCCACGCCTGTGCCGAGGCGGAACTCGTGGCCGTGTGCGATATCGACGAACCCAAGGGGCGTGCCTTTGCCGCGGCCAACGGCAACGTCAGCTTCCATGCGAACGCCGGAGACCTCGTGAAGGACCCCCACGTCGACGTGGTCTGCATCTGCACCCCCTCGGGACTGCACGCCGACGGAGCCATCGCCGCCGCCGCGGCCGGCAAACACGTCTTCTGCGAAAAACCCCTCGATATCGCCCGGGACCGCATGAGCCGCATGATCGACGCCGTCGACAAGGCCGGAGTCAAAATGGGTTGCGTCTTCCAGAGCCGTACCGCCCCCGACAGCGCCCGGGTGCGCCAGGCCGTCACGGACGGCGCCCTGGGCAAAATGACCCTGGCGGACGCCTTCCTGAAAGACTACCGCTCCCGGGCCTACTACCGGAGTGCCGGGTGGCGCGGGACCTGGGCCCTGGACGGCGGCGGCGCCCTGATGAACCAGGGCGTGCATGGGGTGGACCTTCTCCTCTGGTTGCTGAACGACGACGTGGACCGGGTGTTCGCCAGGACGGATCACAAGGTCCGCGACATCGAGGTGGAAGATACCTCCGTGGCCTGCCTGCAGTTCGCCGGCGGCGCCTTCGGCACCATCATCGGCACCACCTCCTGCAATCCCGGCGAAGTCCGCCGCATCGAGCTGCATGGCGACATCGGCACCATCACCGTGCGCGGCAGCACCATCACGCGCTGGGCCCTGGCCGACGCCCCCGACGCCCGGGCCAAGGACCTGGACCTGGCACAGAAACGCATCGAGGACGGCACCACCGGCGACAACAAGGCCATCACCTCCCAGGGACACGAATTCCTGGTCGCGGACTTGGTGGCGGCCATCCAGCAGAATCGGGAACCCTTCATCACCGGCCGCAGCGCCCGCAAGGCCGTGGATCTCATCCTCGGTATCTACGAGTCCGCCCGCACCGGGACGGACGTGGCGTTGCCGCGGTCCTGAACCCCGCCCGGCCGGGGAAAGCGGACGCCCGGCCTGGGCACGGACAAGGCAGCGTCCGTGGGCAGCCGGTCCCACGGCGGCAGTTGGACAACTCAGCACGGGGCACGACCATGTACCGCAAGATCAGGATCTGGGGAAGAACGACATCCATGGCCGGGCCGGCCCTGCGTTGCGGCGCGGCACTGGCCTGTGCAGCCCTGGCGGCACGGGCGTACCCGGCGCCCAAGGGGGAGGTGATTCTCCGCAACGGCGGCTTTGCCGAGGACCCCGAGCGTCCGGTGCACTGGGTGACGCGCTCGACGGGCGACCTGGGCACGTTCTCCCTGGCGCCCCCGGAAGCCCAGGGCCAGTCCGGAACCCTCAAGGTGGATGTCACCCGCGCCCACCAGCAACCCTGGATGCTCGAACTGCGGCAGAAACTCTCGGGGGGACTCCAGAAGGGCCAGACCCTCTTCATCGGCTTCGAATACCGCCTCACCGAAGGCTATGCCTTCCACTGCTACTGGCAAAAGGACTCTCCCCCCTGGCCCAAGTTCCTGGCCATCCGCGTCTCCGAACCTACCGGCAGGTGGGAGACGTGCATGGTCACGGTGCCGGCCCCGGAAACCCTCACGGCCGACGAGACCTCGCTGAGCTTCCACCTCGCCGAGTCCACCGGCACCGTCGAATTCCGCAACGCTACCGTGGTCGCCGTGGCCGCGGACGTGGACCCCGCCCAGATCCAGACCACCATCCAGCCCGTCTTCGGCGGGGATTTCTACGACCAGGACTGGCGCAACAAGGTCCTGGAGCGCCTCCAGAGCGTGCGCAAGGCCGATCTCACCGTCGAGGTGACGCGCAACGGGGAGGCGGTTGCGGACGCGGCCGTGACCGTCACCCAGACGGGGCGGCCCTTCTCCTTCGGGGTGGAGTTCCCCATGCCGCTGGTGTTCGGCGTCGCCGGTCTCGAGGAACCGAGCTTCCTGGGGCTCAAGCGCCGGCTCGGGGAGGACGCGGCCGCTCTGCCGGCCTTCCTGGCCAAGGTCACCGAACCGGGCCTCTTCGACACCGTGGGCTTCAGCGACGGCCTCATCTGGCGGGATTACGAACACTGGGGCCGCAAGCGGGTCCCCGAAGCCCTGGCGTGGGCGCGGCAGGCCGGCAAGCGCGTGCACGGTCAGGGGCTGTTCATCCCCACGTTCCGTTTCGCGCCCCCGAAGGCCCGCCTGATGGAGAGGGAAGACCTGCTCAACGCGGTGCAGAACCACATCCGCCAGGTGACCACGGATCTCAAGGGGCAGGTGACCCGGTGGGATGTGCTCCACGCCGTATTGCAGTACGGCGAGATCTACGAAATCGTCGGTGTGGAGGTGCTTCTCAACAGCTTCCGCCTGGCGCGCAAGCAGGACCCGGAGGCCCTGCTCCTGGTCCATGATGCCGAGGCCCTGCTCCTGCCCAGCGACAAACGTCTCGAAGAGTTCATCGAATTCGTCTCCTGGCTGCGCTCCGAGAACATCCAGGTCGACGGCATCGTGTTCGGAGCATCCCTCGCCAGGCCCTACACGGCGCCCCAGACCATAGAGAGCCGTCTCGACCGCGTCTTCGCCAGCGGCCTCCGTCTCCCGATCTACATCGCTTCCCTCGAACTCGAAGCCGACAAGGATACGCTCCAGGCCGCCATGCTCCAGGATCTGCTCACGCTGTTCTACTCCCATCCGGTCGTGTGCGGGGTCGGCCTGTCCAGTCCCTGGGAACCGGCCGCCACGAACCGCAGGTGCGCTCTCTATGCCGGCAATATGCGCGCCAAGAAGGCCGGAAGCATGGTCGAGGACCTGCTCACCAAGGAGTGGAAAACCACGGCCGAAGGCCGCACCGACGCCCAGGGCCTGTTCCGGGTGCAGGGCTTCCATGGCTCCTACCGCGTGACCGTCGCGGCAGGAGAGGCCAAGGGATCCGGCGAGACGGAACTCACGCCCGAGGGGAGCACCCTGCGGCTTGCCCTCGAGTAAAGGTGCGCGCAGGAATACCGCTCTTGCCATCATCCGCTGGACCGCCCGCGGCCTGGCGGGCACTCTGCGGAAGTGCAGGGCGGTTCTTCCGTTCCCGATTTGTTTCCTCTGGCGCGTGCCGGGAAATGACGGGGATCCGGAATGTCGACGGGGATGCCCCCGTTCTCGCAGGACATGGCGGCGCAAACCCCCGGCAGGGAGTAATCGAGGCCGCGGTAGACGTCGATGGGACTCGGTCTGTCCGCGATGGCCGCGTCGACGAAATCGTTCAGCATGGCCGCGTCCGCGCCCCCGTGCCCTCCTCCGCTGCCCTGTCCGCGCAGGGCCGTCCCGAGGGGCAGGCTGACGCGGCCCTGCAGGTGCGGGATGTCTTCGAACGTGGCCAGGGTGAGGGTCTCGGTTGTCCGCGTTTCCAGCGTTCCCCCGGTGCCGAAGACGAGGTAGCGGTGGTAGGCGGGCTCCATGGCGTTTTTGAAGCAGGCCAGCAGCCTGACCACGGCTCCGGAGGAGGTGGTCAGCAGGGCCGCTCCCGCATCGGGCGCCGGAAACTCGGGGGCCACCCAGGAAGGCGTCGCCAAGGCCCGAACGGTGGTGCCGCGGCAGTCCAGCATGTCGAACAAGGGCCCCGTCTCGTGGGTGCAGTAACGGACGGGGTTCAGGGAGGCCCGCCAGGTCGGCTCCCCGGAATCGTCGCGCATCAGCGAACGCACGTCATGGATGTAGTCGCCTTCCGCATAGTACGGTCTCCCCAGCCGACCGGAGCGGAGAATCGCCGTCCAGGCCCTGACAAACCCCCAGTAGCAGCAGTTCTCGGCAAAAAAGTACCGCCGACCCGTCTCACGAACCGCCGCCACCAACTCCTCCGCCTCCCCCAGGCTCATCACCGCCGGGACCTCGCACACCACATCCCTGCCACTGCGCAGGACAGCCACGCTCTGCACTGCGTGCACCGGGGCCGGCGAGGCGATCACCACCAGATCCATCTCGTGGCACAGAAAACGGTCGAAATCCGCGTAGGCCGCCGCGAAGGAAGCCCCGGCGGCGCCCATCTCCGCCAGGACCCGTTCCCTGAGTTCGCGGGATCGCAGCACGGGGTCGCAGACGGCCGCGAAACGGACGTCCCGGCGCCTGCCCAGCAGCTGCACCATGCGTCCACGCCCCACCCCGATCAGGCCAATCCGCAATGCCATCCACGTGCCCTCCGCGCCAGCGGCGGCCCGGGCCGCCGCTACCGGGGCTGCCACACTGTGACCCGCCGCCGCCTCCGCTGCGGGCAGTGCGCGAGCCCGTAGCGGAAACATAGGCTGCCTTCGAGCCAAGGTCGACCCCCGCCGCCCTCGGCGGGATGACGAACGGGGGCAGCACCGGAGTACGCCCGGGGCTGTTTCAAGATCCCAACGCCGCCGCCAGGCTTGTCCCGGTGGAGCGCCGATCGGAGGGCGGGGAGGGGGCGCGGCCGCGCTCCCTCACCCCGAATCGGCGCTCCACTGCCGCAA
>JAFGRS010000749.1 GCA_016935045.1 Lentisphaeria bacterium
CCGCGGTGGTACGTCCCGAGCGAGCAACGCCGCCAGGGAGCGGGAGCGGCGCAGCCCTTCGGGGCGAGGCGGCGCACGGCCATCCGCCGCGTACCTGATTCAGATAAGGTAGTTGTCCTCCATAGGAAAACCGCCCTGCGCCCCGTGCAGGACGGAATCGTGGGCCTTCCTGGCCGGGAGAGGCTGTTTTCCGGCCGCCTGCGCCGCCGCCGCGTCCGGAAAACGACCCGTGCCAGGGCTGTTCCGGGGCCGTCCTCCGGCCCGGCCGGGATTCCCGGAGGCGGGTCCGGCGTCCCCGCCCCACCCGGGCTCCCGATCCCATTCCGCCCGGGACCTGGGGGACCGGGCGCCTGGAGGGCCGGGCCGCGTCCCGGCCGCGCCTCCGTCGCCCGGGGGGAATCGCCGGACGGTGAGCCGTTCCATGTTCCCTGAACGGTTGCCGCGAAAGCGGGGTCGTGCTTGATTCTGGCCCCAAGACGAATATGCTCCCGCCTCACGCCCACGGGGGTCGTCAGCGGGGGATTGCGCCTCCCGCAATTGCCTGGAGCGCCCCGGGTCTCGCGGGCACCTTTGCTGTTGTCCAGAGTATTCTGAGACGGTTCGCACGCTCAGCGGCCGGTGGTCGTCCCGGGGACTGTTTCTCCGGGGTCAGGGACCCTCGCCGTGGTATGGGAAGGGCAGGCTCCGCATGATGCAGGCAGGGATTGACACGCGCCTTCTGGATCTGTACGAGGAGATGATCGGGAGTACAGACCTGACCGAAGTGCTCCTGCGCATCGCGCGGGTCGTGGGGGAGGACTTTGATGCCGAACGGACCACGATCTACCTGCTGCGGGAGGACACCCAGGAGCTGGAATCGGTCGCCGTGGTGGGGAACGTGGCCCGGTCCATCCGCGTGCCCGTGTCGCCCCAGTCCTTGGCCGGGTACTGCGCTTCCTGCGGGCGCGCCTTCGTGGTCCCTGACGCATACGGCGACCTCAGCGGCATCCACCCGGACCTGCGTTTCGACCAGACCTGGGATCGCCGCAACGGATTCCGGACGCGGGACATCCTGTGTGTCCCGGCGGTGTTCCGGGAGCAGACGCTCGGGGTGATCCAGGTGATCAACAGGCGGGGTGGGTGCTTTGACGCCGCGGCCCTGGCGGGGTTGATCCCGGTGTCACGGTTGGTCGCCTATGCCCTGTACCATGCGCGGCTGTACGACGAGCTGCTCACACTGAAGGCGTTGCGCAAACAGAAGGCCTCGTTCATGCGGGTCATGGTGCACGAGCTGAAGTCCCCCGTCGCGGGCTCCAAGATGCTGGCGACGGGACTGCTCTATGCCCGCCCGGGGGATGAGGCCGTGGCCCACGCCGCCGCCCGCATCGCCAACCGCATGGACGAGCTTCTGGCGCTGGTCGAGGATATCCTCAACCTCTCCCGGGTCCAGCAGGGCGGAGTGCTCAGCGACGTTCTGGTGCTGGACCTTCGCGAGGAGACGGCCAGAGCCTCCGAACCCTACGTGACCCAGGCGGCCGCCAAGGGCCTCACGCTGCAGCGCCACTTCCCGTCCGATCCGGTCTGGGCACGCTTCGACCGCCAGGGTTACCAACTCGTCGTCTCCAACCTCGTCTCCAATGCGGTGAAGTATACCGCCACCGGGAGCGTGACAGTCCGACTCCTGCCCGAGGACGACCACCGGGCAGTGCTGGAAGTCCGGGATACCGGGATCGGCATTCCCCGCGCCGACCTGCCCAGCATCTTCCAGGAGTTCTTCCGGGCCTCCAACGTGCGCGGGGGCGACATCAAGGGCACCGGTGTCGGCCTGGCCGGCGTGAGGGAAATCGTAGAGCGTTTCGGCGGCGCCATTGAGATGGACAGCGAAGAGGGCCGCGGCAGCAGGTTCTGCGTCCGCATCCCGAGAGTGTCCGGTGGATCGGACTGCCCGATCAGCCCAGCCGTTCCTTGAGGATGTCGAGCAGGATCCCGGGATCGAGGGGTTTCTGCAGCGTTCCGTCGATGCCCTGACTGGCGGGATCGACCAACTGGCCCAGGCCGTCGGCCATGGAACTGAGCATGTAGACCGGCTTGCTGCTGCGCGCCTTCAGGGCCTTCGCCAGGTCGATTCCGGCACCCATGGACTCCATCATCATGTCCACCAGGACGAAGTCCGGATCGGTGGCTTCGAACTTGGTCAGCCCCTCCCTGCCGCTGCGCGCCGACTCGACAAGGTAACCGTTGGCCTCCAGAACCATCGTCACCGCATCGATCACATCCGGGTCATCGTCCACGGTCAGAACAACGTGCTTCCCATCTCTCATGTCCACCATCTCCTCTGCTGTCGGCAACCAGGCGGCACCCCGACACACCCCTGTCCCCCGAGTCGGATCGCCCGGACGCGGGAACCGGCCGTGAATCGCAGACGGCAGCATAATCCCCCCCATGGCCATCCGCAAGCCCGGGCGCAGGCACAGGGCAATGCCTCAGGGAAGTCTGCCGCCAACGAGACCATGATGCTCGCGAGGATGCTCGCGCTCCGGGGGGCAGGATCAGACTCGGGCATGGAGCGCGAGCGTCCTCGCGAACGTCCCGGCGTTGACTGAGGCATGACGGCACAGGCGCGGTCCACCCATTTCGGTGTTGGCGAAGGTGGCGTTGACCGGGTTGTACCCCGAGACACCAGCGCCAGGCCCCGGCCATCGATGCGCGACGGCCCGAGTCCCCCGGGGATGCCGCCCGGGGACCGTGCGGCCTACGGGGGGTGGCCGTATGCCGCCCGGGGACCGTGCGGCATACTGGAGGGCGACGCTCCGCGGAGCCGAATCCCGCCGCCCGGGGACCGTGCGGCCTACGGGGGGTGGCCGGATGCCGGGCGGGGACCGTGCGTGCTACCGGGGGATCGAGGGGTACCGGTGCAGGGACTCGGGTTCGTCGAGAGACCATGGTCCATTTGTTCTTCCGTGCCCAGCACCCGGATGAGATCCTCGCACTCGCACAGGATCAGGCCGACCAGGTTGGGCGGCAGGTCGGCGCGGCGGCGGAGGATGTGCAGCCAAACGCGGCAGGCGCACAGGTGACCGAGGGCGACGGCCAGGAGCCGGATGGTCTGCCGCGGGATCGAGGTCCTCTCGGCCCGGGCAAGAAGGGGCGCTGGCCCGGTGCTCAGGCGGAGCAACTGCTCCGCGATGTGTCGTGCGGAGAGGGTATCGGGCAGGGAGTCGACCAGGTTCAGGACGCTGACGGCGAAGTCGGTCAGACGGCTGCCGAGGTCTTCCCCGGTCGGTTCCGCGATCGGCCGCCGAAGGTGCGTCGGCGCGTCCGTTTGCCACGCTTGCTCTGGCATGGACCTGCTCCTCCCTGTGCCCGGATCTCTCCTCGCTGCGCGCGGCGGTTCACCACATCTGGCGGTCGAGGTTGCGGTACTGGATGGCCTCCTGGACATGGTTCGGGCCGATGGTGCCCTCGGCCTCGAGATCGGCGAGGGTGCGTGCCACGCGCAGGATACGGTCGAAGGCCCGGGCGCTGAGGTTGAGCTCGCCGATGGCGAAGCGCAGCATGGCCCGGGTTTCGTTGCCCAGGACGCAGGCCTCGTCCAGGACGCGGCCGTTCATCTCGGCGTTGCAGCGCACCGGGGTGCCCCGGAACCGTTCCTGCTGGATGGTCCGGGCCCGGACGACGCGTTCGCGAATGGCGGCGGAGGGTTCCCCGCGGCGCTGGGCCAGCATCTGCGCATCGCTGATGGGGGCCACCTCGACATGGATGTCGATGCGGTCGAGGAGGGGCCCGGAGATCTTGCTGCGGTAGTGATGGATGGCGCCGGGGCTGCAGCGGCACTGGCGCTGCATGCTGCCGAGGTGTCCGCAGGGGCAGGGGTTCATGGCGGCCACGAGCATGAAATTGGCGGGGAAGGTGAAGCTCCCCGAGGCGCGGGAGATGGTTACCTCGCCGCTCTCCATGGGTTGGCGCAGGACTTCGAGGACGTTGCGTTTGAACTCGGGCAGCTCGTCCAGGAACAGGACCCCGTTGTGGGCCAGGCTGATC
Source organism: Lentisphaeria bacterium (assembly GCA_016935045.1). Taxonomy (GTDB): domain Bacteria; phylum Verrucomicrobiota; class Lentisphaeria; order Oligosphaerales; family JAFGRS01; genus JAFGRS01. The sequence goes on from JAFGRS010000749.1 coordinate 4,021, forward strand.
TCGCCGGGACGCGGGATGCTCTGCCCGCCCAGCAGCCCGGCATCGCTGACGGTGTGATGCGGCGCGCGGAAGGGACGCTCGATCAGCAGGCTGGTGTGACGCCCCAGGACCCCCGCAATGCTGTGGATCTTGGTGACTTCGAGGGCTTCGTCCAGGCAGAGCTGCGGCAGGATCCCGGGGAGACGCTTGGCCAGCATCGTCTTGCCCGTGCCCGGGGGACCGACCATGAGAACATTGTGCCCCCCCGCCGCGGCAACTTCCAGGGCGCGCTTGGCGCATTCCTGACCCTTCACATCGGCGAAATCGGCAACCTTTCCCGCCGCCGCCTGGTACAGGGAACCGATGTCCACGGTTGTCGGCGCCAGACTGCCCGGGTCGCTCATGAAGCGCACGGCGTCGACGAGATGGCGCACGCCGTAGACGCTGATGCCCTCCGCCACGGCCGCTTCGAGAGCATTCTCGGCCGGGACGAGAACGTTGACTATGCCGCAGCGTCGGGCATGCAGCGCAATGGGCAGGGCACCGGTGATGGGACGCACGGAGCCGTCGAGGGCCAGCTCGCCGACGATCATGGTCTCCCGCAGGCGGTCCCGATCCATGCCGTCGACCGCGGCGATCATCCCCAGGGCGATGGGCAGATCAAAGGCCGAACCGGATTTCTTCACGTCCGCCGGCGCCAGGTTGATCGTGGTGCGACCATGCGGCGGCAGGAAGCCGCTCGTGTACATCGCCGACCAGACACGCTCCCGGCTCTCGCGCACCGCCGCATCCGGCAACCCCACCACCGTGACGATGTTCTCGCTGCCCGACAGCGTGGCGTTCACCTCCACTTCCACCGTGCAGGCATCGATGCCCTGGATGGCCGAACTCCATGTGCGCGTCAGCATGGCCACCTCCCGCCATGGATTCCCGGATTGCCACCGGTCCCCGGAAGTACCGGAGAGCGGTCCTTCACGCACATGATAGGATAATGCTAATAAAACCTGGTTTCAAATAAAAAATGGCATGTTTTGTATTTTTCTCCTCGTGGGCAACGCAGGACCGCCGAAGGTCGCGGAGTTCGGGCCGGCGCCATCGGGTAGACTGTGCCCCACAGGAGTGTGGGAGGGGTGCGCCGGAGGCGGGAGCCGGGGTTACTCCGGGGTGCCGAGGAAGCCGTCGCTCCAGAAGACGGGGCGGTGGCCGTGGTCCGTGACCCAGCGCACGGCGGTTTCGCAGCGGTCGGCGTAGTCGGGAAGGTAGGCGCGGTAGTCCGGGTAGAAGTACTGCTCGTGGATCATGAGTTCCATGGCGTCGCGCTGGTGGGGGTTGGCGGCGGTGGCTTCGAGGGCGGGGGCGATGTCCGCCGCCGGCACGGTGTTGATCACCATGGTATGGCGAATGAAGAGGAGGTCGGTGCCGAAGTCCTTCCAGAACTGGCGGCCGGCCAGGTGGCGGGTGGCGTCGGCGTCGAGGTAGTAGGAGACCTTGGGTCGGCCCTCGGCGCCGAGGTGGAAATAGCCGCAGAGGCCGAGGATGCCCCGGTCCCTGACGGCTCGGCAGCCCTCCCGCGTGGCCTCGCCCCAGTGGATGGTGGTGAAGGTGTTGGTGACTTCCTCCCCGGCGAAACGGCGGATCTCGGCGGTGACCCGGTCGAAGTCCCGGGCGACTTCCTCGTAGCCGGCACGGAGGTAGGGTTCCGCGGGGTCGTTCTGGAGGGCGTGGAAGGTGAGGCGGAACCAGTGTGCATTGTCCCGCCACTCGCCCCGGTAGCGATCGGGCATCATGGAGAGGTCGAACCCGTCGCCCTGGAAGTAGACGTTGCAGTTGACCTTGGTGCCGTAGGTTCGGTGCAGCCGCCGCCAGAGGGCCATGTAGGGGTGGTCGAAGAGGCTGCGGCAGCCGCTGCGGGCGATGTCGCGGAGGAAGCGGATGTTGTCATCGAGGGAGAAGCGGTAGCGGGGGAAGGAACCGCGGTCGTAAAGCGCCGTGACGGCGGCGGAGGCAGCGCCGCAACGGGCCTCGATGACGGTCTGACGGGAGGTCAGGGTCACCCTTGCAGTGAAGGCCCCCGCAGTGCACTTCGCCGCGCTGCCGTTGACGGTCACGGGTCCGTCGCGGCCGCAACGTCCCTCGACCCGCACCGTCAAGCCCCCGTCGTCCTCGACCCCGTCGTGTCGGTTGAGGACGGCTCCGTGCCGGGGGGAAACGATGGTGATCATGGCACCCCCGCGCTACTTGTCGACCAGGGTGCGTTCGACCGTCCAGTCGTCTCCGGGCGGATGGAGCATGTAGTGCCGGCTGAGCCGCAGATAGAGCGTGGAGGGCCCGTCCTTGGGGTGCAGTTCCAGGGCCTTGCCGAAGAGGTCCGCGGCCCGTTCCCAGTCCCGCTCGCGGTAGAGCCTCAAGCCGTGTTCGAAGGCATGCACGACACGGTTCATGTTGGGGAAGGTGTCGGAGGTATGGTATTCCAGGAGTTCGAAGATCCGCACGGGCTGGGACTTGCCCTTGACACGCACGAGGTCGAGTTCCCGCATGCGGTGTTTGCCGTGCAGATTGGTGACGACACCCTCGCCCATGAGCACGTTCGTGCCGTAGAACTTGTTGGCGCTTTCGAGACGGGAGGCCAGGTTCACACTGTCGCCGATGACGGTGTAGTCCATGCGTCGGGGCGAGCCGATGTTGCCCGCCACCACTTCGCCGCAACTCAGACCGATGCCGATGTTGATCGGCGGAGCCTTCTTCTCGGCGCGCCACTCGTTCAGACGCCTGAGGGCCCGGATCATCTCGGCGGCCACGAGCACCGCATTGTCCGCATCGCGGTCGCCCTTGAAGGGGGCGCCGAACACCGCCATGATGGCATCGCCGATGTACTTGTCGAGCATGCCGCCGTGATCCAGGATCACGTCCACCATCTCGGTGAAATAGGAATTCAGCAGGGCCACGGTGTCCCGGGCTCCCAGGGACTCGCTCAGGGGCGTGAAATCGCGGATGTCCGAAAACAGGATGGTGACTTCCTGGGCCGTCCCCCCGAGGACGGCATCGCCGCCCTCGATCAGCTTGTCCATCACCTCCTTGGTCATGTAGCGGGCCATGGTGCTGCGGACACGCTTCTCGCGGGTGACGTCCTCGGCCACCAGCATCAGTCCGATGGGCTCTTCGTGGACGTCCACAAGGGGCTCGGTGGTGAGATTGACGGTGATCGAGCGGCTGTCGGGCAGGAGGACTTCCTGGTCCATCGCGATATCGGGCTGGTTGGTCTCGTGGACTTGACGGAGGGCATCCTTGAGCCAGGGGTTGGTGAGGCCGAAGAGATCGAAGGCGGACTGGCCGACCACATCCTCGTCGAGGGCGAAGAGCTTCCGAGCCGCCTCGTTGACCTTGGTCACCTTGAACTCGGTGTCGAGGGTGATGACGGCATTCGTGAGGCTCTGGAGGATGCTCTCGTTGTAGTTGCGGGCGTTGAGAACGTCCTCGAAGAGCCGGGCATTCTCCAGGGCGATGCTGGCCTGGGCCGCAAAGGCCTGGAGAAGGGCTTCGTCCTGCTTGGTGAAGGGGCCGTTGCGGCGGTTCAGGACCTGCATGACGCCCACCTTCTGCCCCTTGCGGTTGAGCACGGGAATGCAGAGGATGTTGCGCGTGCGGTAGCCGGTGCGCCGGTCCACTTCCCGGTTGAAGCGCGGATCGGCATAGGCATCGGGGATGTTGATGATGGTCCCCGAGGTGAAGCAGGCTCCCGCCAGGCCCGCAGTCGCCGGGAAGCGGATCTCCTCGGCGCCGATGCCCTCGGCTACCCGGGACCAGAGTTCGTTGGTAATCTCGTCGAAGAGGAACAGGGTGCTGCGGTCCGCATTGAGGATCTCGGTGGTCACCGAGACGATCTTCTGCAGCAGGCGATTGAGGTTCAGTTCCGAGGAGATGGCATTGGTCACCTCAAAGAGCTTGGCTTCCTCCTTTCGGGCGGCCTCGACCTCTTCGAACAGGCGGGCATTCTCAAGGGCCCAACAGGCCTGACTGCACATGGCCCGGAGCAGCAGCATGTCGCGGTCGTCGAAGCCTCCCCTGCGCTTGTTCAGCACTTCGGCAACGCCGACCACCTTGCCACGCGCATTGCGCAGGGGAACGGCAATGATGTTGCGGGTGCGGTACCCCGTGCGGCGGTCAATCTCAGGGTTGAAGCGGTCGTCCGCATAGGCGTCGTCGATGATCAGTTCCTCACCCTTGCGGAAGACCCAACCCGCCACACCCAGGCCCGCCGGGAAACGGATCTCCTCGATGTCGTCCCCCAACGCCACCCGCGAAAAGAGTTCGTCCGAAGCCTCGTCGTAGAGGAACAGCGAACTGCGCTCGGCGTGCAGGGTGTCGGTCAGGATGGTCATGAAGCGGGGCAGGACGTGGTGCAGGGCCCGAAACTGCCCGAGCTGGTGCGCGACGTCCAGCAGCCGCACGGTGTGCATGAGGAGGTTGCGAAACCGCGTCAGAAGTTCCGATCGATCGGTCTGCGAGAGGGTCCCGAGCAGGCGTTCGACTTCCTCGTCGTGGAGCCGGTGCTCGAATACCGAACTCACAATGTCAAGATCAGTGGTCTCCACACGCCACTCCTTCGACCACCCGTCCGCCCGGGACGGTCGACACGCTTGGCTACCGGAACCGCGGACAGCTACGCACCGACACGGTCACAAACAACCCCATCCGAATCACTATAGCCGGACCAGACTGCTTCACGCAAGCCGAAACGCCGCACCCTGGCCGCGAAGACCGGCAGCGCAAAACGCTTCCGGACGGCAACCGGTGACCCTCCGGCCACGCGATGGAAGCGGGTACTATACACCATGGTCCCCGGCCTGCACCTGCCGCAACCGGGAACGCAGGGCTGTTCC
>JAFGRS010000750.1 GCA_016935045.1 Lentisphaeria bacterium
CATCCGGCGGAACCCGCACCAAGGGTACACTGGCAATGCCGGAGAGGCGCCCATAGTGTAGGAAGATGGCCGTGGAGCAATCCCGATCCTGCGGCACGGAGTCTCGGCGACCATGGCGGATCGAGCATTCGTGGAAGAGCGTGTGGAACAGATCGCCGCCAAGATCCTCGCCCGCAGCGGCAAGGTGACGGCCTTCGACCTTCTCATGGGGCTGGGATGGCTCCACGAGGGACACGTCAAGCTCTGGCAACGAGGTGACCGACTGTGGCGCGAGTCCCTCGAAGCACTCATGCAGAGTACTCGCCCGCGTCGACAGCAGGCTCTGACCCACTTCGAAGCCTGGGGACGTTCAAAGGGGTTGGAGGCGACGAGTGTCGCCTTCTTCCCTGCCGTACGCGAACCCGCGGAGGAACTCAGGGTCACGGCCGACAACGATTCCCAACTCGAACGCCTCTTCCGGCTCTGCTTCATCGATCCCCACGTGAGCGATCGCAAGCGTCGGGTGATCGAGGAGAAGGCCACCGCGAAGCCGGATCTCCTCGTCTTTGTCTCGTTCCGCGATGAAACCTGCACAGAGTGTGGCGCCGAGATCACGGAAGGCGACCCCGTGTTCCTCTCCGGGCAGAATGTCCTCTGCCTGAGCTGCGCCGATCTGGACCACCTCGTTTTTCTCCCCAGCGGCGACGTCGCCCTGACCCGGCGGGCACGGAAGTACAGCACGTTGTCCGCGGTCGTCCTGCGGCACCATCGCCGCCTCCGCCGGCAGATCCGGGTCGGCCTGCTGGTGACGGAGACCGCCTTGGCCAGGGCCGAAGAAGAGTGCCTCGCCGACGCCGAGGCCAGGGAGCGCCGGCGGCAACGCGAGGAGACCCGGCGCCGGCAACAGGACCTCGAATTCGAGGCACAGATGACTGCGGAGATCCTGCGTCTGTTCCCGGGCTGCCCGGCCCGGGAAGCCGAGGCCATCGCCGCCCATACCTGCCAACGAAGCAGCGGCCGGGTGGGCCGGAGCGCTCCTGGACGAGACCTCGCGCCGCAGGCCATCCGACTCGCCCTCCGTGCCCACATCCGCCACCAGCACACGCCCTACGACGAACTCCTCTTCGCCTGCGGCGACCGCGAGACGGCCCGACGGAAGGTCGCAGAAAAGGTGGACCGGATCGAGGAGCAGTGGGGGCGCGGAGAGACCGGTAGAGCAAGTAGGTAAGACGGACGGCCCTTCGGCCGCAGTCCCCTCTCCACCGTAGGGCGGGCGGCCTTCGGACCGGCGCCCTCTAACCCCCGTACGGCGGGCAGCCCTGCAACTGGCGTCCCCCATCCCCCCGTAGGGTGGGCCGGGGGCAGCCCTGCGACCGCCACGGATCTGGTTCTCGGCTGCCTCTACTTCTCCCACGCGATGCTCTGCCCGAAGGCCTTGCCCGACACGGAAAGAACGCGGGCCCAGGCGCCTTCGAGGGTCTCGATGGACACCGTGAGCTTGATGCCCCCCGCCGCCGGATCCGCCTTGTCTCCGGACACTTTCAGCACCGCGATTCCATCGGCGAGCTTCCCCTTGGCCAGCAGCGGGAACGCGGTTCCCGAGGGCAGGTGCAACATACCGGTGCCCGTGATGCTCTTGCCGCCGTCGACAAGTTCCAGCTCGATCCTGTAGGTACCATCCGCACCGGCCGGCAGTGGCATCACGGTGCCTGCCTCGAAGCGGTCCTTGTCACTGCCAAAGGCCGTACTGACGACGGACGTCCCGGTGAGGGCAGGACCCGAAGCATCGAGGGTGAAGGCCTGTTTGACCGCCACCTTGGCCTTCGCGCTGTCATCGCCGGGGATGCCCACGGCCTGTCCCTTCAGCCCCAACGTCACGGTCAGTGCGCCGCCCGTGCCTTTGCCGCCGCCTTTCACTGTCAGCGGCACGTTGAAGACGGTCTTGCCGCCGATGTCGGTCGTGTACTGGCCGTCCCCGGTGATCTTGCCCTTGGTGTCGTGGAGGAGATGCAGGGACAGGGTGTCCCCATGCAGCGGGGTCAGGTAGTCCCCGCTCAGGTCCCACAGGGCCGCTCCGTCCTCGAAGGCTTCCGCCGGCAGGTTCAGAGCAAACGGACCATTGGCCGGCACGGGCTCCGCTTCCCGGAACTCGGCCACGAAGGCCATCGGGGCGATGACTTCCGTGACCAGGAGCGGGTTGTCGGTGCTGTGGTCCACACCGTCCCGGGTCCAGCGGTGGAGGACGTATTCGGGATCCGCCATGGCCGTCACCGGTGAGCAGTCGGCCCCGTGCGAGACCACCTGCACGGCCTCGCCATCCAGGGAGCCGTTCGGTCCCGCGGCAAACGTCACCACGTACTCGTTGATGGCGAACGCCGCCGTGACCGTCAGGTCAGCGGCAACACTCAGGTCCTGACGCGTGGCCGTGGTCACCCCGTCGCTCCACTGCACAAAATGATACCCCTCCCCGGGTACGGCGGTCACGGCCTGCCCGTCTGCGCCGCAGTCCACCGTCTGCGGCGTGGGACCGGTGACTGTGCCGTACGGCCCGGCCATATAGGTCAGCGTGTACCGCAGAATGCCGAACTGGGCCGTAACGGCGATGTTCGCTGTCGCGCTCGTGTCGGTGCGCGGGTTCTCGGTCGACCCGTCGCTCCACTGCACGAACCCGTAGCAGGCAGCGGGGACCGCCGTGACAGCGCTGCCGTCGGAGCCGTGCTCGACGGTCTGCGGCGACTCTCCCATCACTGCGCCGTGATCTCCCGCGGTGTAGGTCAGCGTGTAGGTGATGCGCGCGTACTGCGCCGTGGTCGCCACATCCGCCGTCACCGTTCCGGGCAGTTCCGGAGCCCAGCCCGTGTGCAGCCAGCCTTCGTCGGGCGTGACTCCGGGAAAGGCCGGGGGCGCATCGCCGCAGTCCACCGGCACCACGACGTCCGGCGTCCCCCCCTCCAGACTCCCGTGCTCCCCGGCATGGAACGTCACACCGTAGACCTGCTGCGCATACTGCGCCGTGGTCGCCACATCCTCCGTGATCAGCGCCGGGAGCGCGGGTGCCCAGCCGCTGAAGTCCCAGCACGCGTCGGGGGTCACCGCGGGAGCGACCGGGGCAGGATCGCCATGGTTGACCGTGATCACCACCGTCGGCGTCCCCCCTGCCAGACTGCCGTGCGCTCCGGGCTGGAACACCACCGTGTACTGGTTGATCGCGAAGTGTGCCGTGACGCTCACGTCGGCCTGCACGTTCGTGTCGGCGCGGGGATTGTCGGTGCATCCGTCGCTCCAGCTCACGAAGTGGTATCCGTCCGCGGCCGCAGCCGTGACCGGCGCCCCGTCCTGGCCGTGAACAACCACCTGCAGTGCCGTGCCCTCGATGTTCCCCCCGGGACCGGCCTGGTACTCCAGGGCGTAGTGGGTGTCGATGGCGATGTCGGCGTTGGACGCCAGAGATCCGGCCTCGGCCCCCACGGGCACGGTGAGGATGGCGTCGTTGCCGGCCGCGTCTCGGAGGCTGCCGCCGTTCAAGCTGAGGGCCCCGGCCGCGACGCAGTCCAGGTCCGTCGTGGTGTGGCCGGGCAGGACGCTGAAACGGAACTCCAGGGCCGCGGTGCCGCTCCCTCCCTGGTATGCGGCGACGGCATCCGCACTGCCTGTTTCGAGGCTGAGCTGGGGATTCCCCGTCACCTGAACGGGTTCGTCGAAGGTCACCGTCACGTCCACGGTTGCCCCAACGCCGTAGGTACCATCCGGACTGGACGAAGTCACCGCGACCACGGCCGGCGGCGTGGTATCCAGTACGATGCGGTCGTTCACGACGGCGGACTCCCCGGACACGTTGCGGACCCGGAAGTGGACCGTCTTCTCCCCGTCCCCCGCGGACAGCGTGAAGGGCAGCGCCGCGGCATAGGACTGCCAGGTCGCGCCGCCGAGGTCGGCATCCTCGCCGGCCAGGCACTCCAGCGGCTCCCCCGTGCAGGTCGAGTGAAGGGTCACCGACCGGCTCGTGGCATAGGTCGCATCGCCGTCGATGGTGAAGGCCGTGACCACGGGCAGCGGGGCCGTCGTGAAGGTCGACACGGACCAGCTCGCGAGCCAACTCGTCGCAGGATCCTGCGCCGATACCCGGAGGGCGTATTCCGTGCCCGGCGCCAGGGTCGCCGGGGGAACCTGGTGCGTGTCGGTCTCCACCGCGCCGCGGCAGACGGAGTACACCGGGGCCCCCGGAGCATCTTCACAGATCACCAGGCAGGCCCAGTCCGCCACATCGAAGTCCAGCAGCGGCCCCGTGCCGACACCCTCTGCGCCCGGCGCCGGCGCCTCGACCACGACATAGGCCGGGAAGGAACCCGCGTCGTACGCGGCCACATCGATTGCGAAGCGCAGGTCCACCATGGCCTTGGTGCCATCCTCAAACTGCAGGTGAACCCGGTACCGCCCGGGCACGAAGTCGGCCACCAACTCGGCCAGGGAACCGTATCCCGCCGCGGAAAAGACCGCCGCCGCGTCGCCGGGGATCGAGGAGGTCGCCAACGGG
>JAFGRS010000751.1 GCA_016935045.1 Lentisphaeria bacterium
AGGGCGAGGCTCCGCCGAGCCGCATCCCCTGGAGGGCGAGGCTCCGCCGAGCCGCATCCCCTGGAGGGCGAGGCTCCGCCGAGCCGCGTCCTTGCGCAATCTGCCCGGCGCGTCTAGCTTGACGCTGGTTTCCCGCCTCCACTGTCCTTGCGGCAGTGGAGCGAAGATGGGGGTGACGGGGCGAGTCGCCGCCCCTTTCCCCCCGTCTTCGCTCCATCGGGACGAGCCGCTGGAGGCGTTGCGGTCTCGACGATACCCGCCAGACCCGTCGTGAACAGGGTCTGGCTGGCTCGGTTCCCCCCAACCTCATGGTGAGCACGATGCACGACAGCAGGAGACCGCTCCGCGGCCGGTGGGTGATGGGTGCCTTCGCAGCCTGGGTCTGGGCCTTGGCGGCGGTGGCCATGGCGGCCGCCCTGCCGGGGCAGGAGATGCGCCTCGATCTCTCGCCGCCCATGGTGGTCAACGAGGCCCGGCACGGAACGCCGGCCGGGCTGGTGGACGAGCAGCGTCTGATCATCGGTCCGCCGGCGGGGAATCCGGCCTCGTCCTGGGAAGTGCCATCCCAGCACAGGAAGGAGTTCCCCTACAGCGCCTACCTGGACCTGGGCACGGAGAGGAACCTGGCCAGCCTGTGGCTCTTCGACACCCATGGCACGGGCGACGTGGTGGTCTCCGTCGGCACTCCCGGGCAGTGGCGGGACGTGGCCACCTACGGTTGCGGCGCCTACATGCAGTGGGTGCGGATCCCCCTCGAAGTCAGCAGTCGCTATCTGCGACTCAGCCGGCAGTCTCCCGGGGCCCAGTTCACCGAGGTCGCGCTCTACGAGTTCACCCCGGAAGCGCACCGGGCCATGCTCGAACGCAAGGCCGAGGAGGCCCGGCAGGAGGCCGAACGCCAGGCCGCCCTCGAACAGGCCCGTGAGGAGGCCCGCAGGCGCCCCCTGGTCGAGATGGCTCCCTATGGCACGCTTTCCCTGTTGGATGAAGTGGACTGCGCCCTCGATACCGGGCACGGCTTCTACGAGAGCCGTACGAGTGCCAGCCGCGTCGAGACCGTTCTGGACCGCCCCTGCCGCGTCCTTCCCCCCGCCGAGGGCGAGGGCGCGTTCTTCGGGTACCGGCTTGGCGCCATGAAGCTCCTGCGGCCGGGCGCCGCGTACGTACTCGCGGTGGAGTACCCGGAGGACGTTCCCCGGAGCATGGTCGTGGTCAACACGGGCAACGAGACTTCCCGCGGCTTCCACACCGGGGCCACCGTAGGCGACGCGTTCCATGCCAAGTACGTGAACAACCTGCCCGAGTCACTGCACGTCCCTCTCTCCGGCAGGTGGGAGACATGGAGCCTGCTCTTCCATCTGCACGACCGGTTCCCCCCACGGGGCTTGGTGCGGGGAGCGAAACCCCGCCCGTTGACGCCGGCGGACGGCTTCGACGTCACCATCGCCCAGTTCTCGGCCCGCAACATGCCCCTCTCCCGGGGCGCCGCCGCGGCGCGGATCCGGCTCTTCGAAGTCCTGCACCCCGAGGCGCTGGCCGCACCCCTGCGGCTGCCGCCCGGGGACCTTCCCCGAAGGCGGCTCTTCTGGCGCGAGGAAATGTCCGATGGCGTGATCGGCTCCAAGGACGCCAAGGGAGACCAGCGCGGGATCGCCGATGCCATCGAGTGGTACCGCCACAAGGCCGAACTCATGCGCTTCGCCGGCATCCACACCTTCAGCAAGGACCTCCTCGAATTCGGCGCCTGCCAGCACTGGGACCCCACCCCCGGCGGCGGCAACGCCTGGGTCCACTTCGACCACACCACCAAGGACCTCTGGGGACGCATCGTGGAACTGATGGCAGCCTACGGCTTCGACATCCTGCCCTACTACGAGTACAGCGGCAGCCGGGGCGACAAGGGCCTGGGCTACGAACGCCGCTGCCGACCGCTGACCCGGGACGATGCCTACACCCACATCCGCTGGATCGAAAACGCCAACGCCGACATCACCGACCCCGCCACCTACGACGACTTCCGCAGGATCCTCGACCTGACCATCCTCCGCTACACCGGCAGGGCACCCTTCGCGGGAGCCTGGATCCGACCCCGTTCGCAACTCCCGGTCAGCTTCGGAGACGGCGCCCTGGAACGCTTCGCCGGCGAAGCCAATGGCGGCGAACCGGTCAGCCGGGACCGACTCCAGGCCGACCGCGCACTCTATGACCGCTACCTTGCCTGGTGGAATACCAAGCGCCGGGATTTCCTGGTGGCCATGCGCGACCACCTGCGCCGCAACGGACTCGAGGATGCCGTGGTGCTGTTCACAGGGTGTCCGGGCGAACCGGGAGTGCCCTTCCCCTCCTGGGCCCCGGTCATGGTCACCGACCGCCCCGAAGCCTGGCGGGAGGTGCTGGCACGCCCCGAACACGCCACGGCGAAGGGCGAGACCATCCAGGCCATCTCCCTGCAGGAGGTCGTCTCCCGTTCGCTCTACCTCGATGCTCTGACCGCGCCGGGTCTGACCTGGGGCGGATGGGAGGTCCAGCATGCACGCCCCGCCGATGACCCCGCCACCTACCGCACGGTCGAGGGTGTCCTGCTCACCCACGCCTTCAACCGTCTCTACACGGTCGCCTCCCCGGCCACGCTGGAGGCGTTCCGCACACCGACGGGATTGGCGTTGGTCCGGCACTACGCCCTGAACGAAAACATGATGTTCGACCGCGAGGACAAGGACATCCTGGGCTACTTCGTCGCCGACATGGAACGGTCCGGGCCCTACTGCAGGATGTCCGAAGCGGTCGCCGTCGCCCGGGGCGACCCCACCATGATCGGTTACCTCGTGAGCAACAACATGGGCTACGGTTTCCCCGCCTACGTGCGCAGCTTCAACGCGAACTTCCTCGCCCTGCCTGCCCTCTCGAGCCGCGTCCTCGAAAACGCCGCCGATGCCCCCGACATCACCGTCCGCACCATCGAGACGGACGGACACGGCACCTGGTTCGCCCTCGTCAACACCGGCATGGGTCCCGTGAACGCCAGGGTGATGCTCCCCGGCGTCACCGTCCTGCGCGAATGCGTCTCGGGCCGGGATATCGAGGTCCAGAACGGCGCCGCGGAGGCTTCGTTCCACCCCTTCGAACTCAAGGCCTGGCTGGCGCCCTGAGGCACCGATGATACGGGTCACACACGAAATCACACTCGCCGACCAGGACGTGGAACTGGACTTCACCCGTTCCCCCGGCCCCGGAGGACAGCACGTCAACACCACCGACTCCGCCGTCCAGCTGCGCTTCGACCCCGTGCATTGCCCGGCCCTGCCGGCCCCCGTACGCGTCCGCCTGCTTGCCCTCGCCCGGGGCCGTGTCGACCGGGAGGGCGCCCTGCATATCACGGCACACCGCCACCGCAGCCGACAGCAGAACATCGAGGATGCCATCTCCCGGCTCTGCGAACTGATCCGGGCCGCGGCCGTGCCCCCGAAGAAGCGCCGGTCAACAACTCCCACCAGGGCCGCCAAGGAACGCCGCCTCGAACAGAAACGACGCCGTTCAGAGACCAAGTCGCGACGACAGGTGCCCGACGACTGAACACCACCCCGCCGCCGCACGGCTTGTCCCGGTGGAGCGCCGATGGGAGGGCGGGGAGGGGGTGCGGCCGCGCTCCCTCACCCCGGATCGGCGCTCCACTGCCGCAAGGGCAGTGGCGGCGGGAACCGGTTCGCCGGATCTTGAAAGAGCCCCGGGATTCCGGAATGCCTCAGTCAAACCCGCAATGCCCGCGCGGCCGCGCGCGTTCCATCCCCCTGGAGCGCGAGCGTACCGCGAGCATCCCTACGTTGAGGCATTGCGGGATTGCCGCGCCAAGACTTGCGGGAGAGGCTGCGGCGTGGTAACATACCATCAGTGCGGGGTTATGCCGGACCGGTAGGGCGCCCCAAGGTACGGAACATGCGCAGCATGGGAACAACGGGCACGATTACGATTGGCTTCGGGGCGTAGCCTCGGGGCCCGGTGCCTGTTGCAGAGGATCGGCCCTTCCCGCCCCGGGGCAGGAAGGGTCTTTTTGCATTTTCCTCTGTGTGCGGTCATAGGTCCGGGTACACAGGCCAGGGCAGGTGAGGCGGCGATGCGAGACATCCGGGTAGGCGTGGTCGGCTATGGCACCGTGGGTGCGGGAGTGGTCGACTGTCTTCTGCGCAACGGCGACCTGATCGCGGAACGCAGCGGCATCCGGCCTGTGGTCGCGCGCGTCGCGGACCTCGACGTCGCGACGGATCGGGGACTGTGCCTGGAGCCGGGGGTCCTTACCGCCGACGTGGCAGCCGTGCTCGATGCCCCCGACATCGACGTCGTGGCGGAGCTTGTGGGCGGCATTGGAGTGGCCAAGGAATTCATCCTGAGAGCGTTGCGGAACGGGAAGCCGGTCGTGACGGCCAACAAGGCCCTGCTGGCCGAGTGCGGGGAGGAGATCTTCACCGTGGCCGAGGCGTCCCAGACGGATGTGTACTACGAGGCCAGCGTCGGGGGCGGCATCCCCTGCATCAAGGCCATGCGCGAGGGGCTGGTGGCCAACCGGATCAAGGAGATCGTCGGCATCCTCAACGGCACCTGCAACTACATCCTGACCCGCATGGAGGCCGAACGGGCCGACTTCGAAGAGGTCCTGGCCGAGGCCCAACGGGCAGGCTACGCCGAGTCCGACCCCGGCCTGGACGTGGACGGCATCGACACCGCCCACAAGGCGACCATCCTCGCCTCCCTCGCCTACGGGGAGTGGTTCGGTATGGCCCCCATCCACATCGAGGGCATCCGCCAGGTGACTCTCCAGGACATCGCCTATGCCGCCGAACTTGGGTACCGCATCAAACTCCTGGCCGTCATCCGGGAAGAGGACGGCGGCGTGCAGATGCGCGTGCAGCCCTCCCTCATCCCCGTCCGCTCGCTGCTGGGCCATGTGGACGGCGTGTTCAATGCCGTCTGGGTACGCGGGGACACGGTGGGCGGCACGCTCTATTACGGCCGGGGGGCGGGCAGAGATGCCACCGCCAGCGCGGTGGTCGCCGATATCGTGGACGTCGGCCTGAACCTGCGCTACGGCAGTCACCGCCGCGTGCCGGCCTTCCGGCCGCACCAGGGTTACGAGCGCGTCGTGCCCATGCAGGACGTCCGCACGCGGTACTACGTGCGCCTCCAGGCCCTGGACTGCCCGGGCGTCATGGCCCTGGTCAGCGGCATCCTGGGGCGGCTCGGGATCAGCATTGCAAGCGTCACGCAGAAGGAGGTGAACCAGCCTTCCGTGCCGATGGTCATCCTGACCCATCGCGCACGCGAGGCTGCCATTCGCGAAGCCCTGGGCCAGATCGGTGAGTTGGCGGAGATCGTGAGGCCCCCCGTCATGCTGCGGATCGAGGACGTCGGCTGAGCGACGGCGGGACACAGGGTCGTCCAGGCGCGCTATCAGGGCAAAGGAGTTGAGGCACCATGGCTGATTTCGTCCGGATCTATGACACAACCCTGCGCGATGGTACGCAGGCGCAGGGGGTATCGTTCTCGAAGACCGACAAGGTACGCATCGCGGAGAAACTCGACGCTTTCGGCATCAGCTACATCGAGGGAGGCTGGCCCGGCTCCAACCCCAAGGACATGGGCTTCTTCGAGGCCATGCGCGGCCGTGTCCTGAGCCATGCCAGGCTGGCGGCCTTCGGAAGCACGCGCCGTGCCGGCAACAGCGCCGAGGCGGACGCCAATCTCCGCAGCCTGCTGGAAGCGGAGACCCCCGTCGTCACCATCTTCGGCAAGAGCTGGCTGTTCCATGTGCACGAGGTCCTGCGCGTCACCCCCGACGACAACCTGGACATCGTCGGCAGTTCCTGTGCCTTCCTGCGTGACGCCGGTCGCGAGGTCATCTTCGACGCGGAACACTTCTTCGACGGCTACGCGGACAACCCGACCTATGCCCTGGACGTCCTCCGACGGGCGGTCGCTCATGGGGCTTCCTCCGTGGTGCTCTGCGATACCAACGGGGGCGCCCTTCCCGAGGTCGTCCAACAGGTCACGGAGACGGTCCGCGGCGTGCTTCCGGCGGAGGTGGTGGTGGGTATTCACTGCCACAACGACGCGGGCTGCGGCGTGGCCAGCAGCCTTGCCTCGGTGCGGGCCGGGGCGCGGCATGTGCAGGGCACCGTCAACGGCTTCGGCGAACGCTGCGGCAACGCCAATCTGTGCACTATCGTCCCGTGTCTGATGCTGAAGATGGGCTTCTCCTGCCTGCAGGATGACCGCCTCGGCTCCCTGCGGGAACTCAGCCGCTTCGTGTGCGACCTGGCCAACATGGAAGAGGACATCCGGCAACCCTACGTCGGCCGAGCCGCCTTCGCCCACAAGGGCGGCATGCACGTGAACGCCGTGGCCAAGAACGCCGCCACCTTCGAGCACGTCCCCCCGGAAAGCGTGGGAAACCGCCGCCGCATCCTGGTGTCCGACCTCTCCGGCGGGAGCAATATCCTGCTCAAGGCCGAGGAGCACGACATCCGCCTCGACGGCAAGGGACCGGAAGTCAAACAGATCCTCGCCGAGCTGAAGCGGCTCGAAGCGGAGGGGTACGAGTTCGAGAGCGCCGACGCGTCCTTCAAGGTGCTCGTGAAGAAGCTCATGCACTCCCACGAGCGCTTCTTCGACCTGGAGGGATTCCGGGTGATGGTCGAGAAGCGCGGCCCCGAGCAGCCCTGCATCTCGGAGGCCAGCATCAAAATCAAGGTGGGCGAGCGGACCGAGATCACGGCCGCCGAGGGCTCCGGCCCCGTCAACGCCCTGGACAAGGCTCTGCGCAAGGTGCTGACCGGCTTCTACCCCGAGATCGCAGACGTGCGCCTGAAGGACTTCAAGGTCCGCATCCTCGACGGCGACGAGGGGACTGCCGCAAAAACCCGCGTCCTCATCGAGTCCACCGACGGCAAGGCCATCTGGGGCACGGTCGGAGTCAGCGAGAACATCATCGAGGCCAGCTGGGAAGCCCTGCTGGATTCGGTGGAACATATCCTCTTCGAGCGCCGAGACGCACAGGCAAAACAGGCCTGAAGCCGCCACGCTCCGCGTGTTTCGCGGTTCGCGAATCGAGCGGGCGAAGGAACTGCCGTTTTCCGTCTGCGGCCCTTGCATCCCCCGCGGAGGGCGCTAGCTTACGGATCCAACGACGAGCGGGTGTAGCTCAGTTGGTAGAGCACCACCTTGCCAAGGTGGCTGTCGACGGTTCGAGTCCGTTCACCCGCTCCAGTTCCCTCGCACGAGCGGGTGTAGCTCAGTTGGTAGAGCACCACCTTGCCAAGGTGGCTGTCGACGGTTCGAGTCCGTTCACCCGCTCCAGTCTTCCCCCCGGTCCCTGAATCGTCCCCGTGGCGGACAAACCATCGTCCCTCCCCTCCGCCCGCCGGACTCCGCTGCGCGGATCGCGGCGCAGGCCCGGGCCGATCGCCCCTTAGGGTCCGCACGGAAGTAACTTCACATTTTGGCGAGAGCGCCGCATGGTCATCCGCAAGGCACGAGGAGGGCGCATACCCTAAGGTATGGTACCGACGAGGTA
>JAFGRS010000752.1 GCA_016935045.1 Lentisphaeria bacterium
AGTTGGTTCCACGAGGACCCCGTCAACTTCCGGACCGCGTCCGGCGCGTACGCCGTCGAACGCTGGAGTTCGGCGATGACGGGGTTCCGCTGCGCGCTGGACTCGACCGGCGCGCCCCCGCCGGTCAAGTCAGTGCTCCCGGACCCCGCGCCGCCGCTGGAGGAGTTCAGGGCGGCAGCCGCAGAGGTCCCGCCGCCCGGCCCGGTCACCATGAAGGCTGCCGGCGGCATGCAGCGCCGGCTTGACATCACCACTCCCGCGCTCGGCCCCGGGTCGGCGATGTTCTATGCGCCGGAAGGGGTTCACTGGGGCGGCGAGCCGGCGCTGACCTGGCGCAGTACCCCCGACATCACCTGGACGGAGTCGTCACCTAGGCGGGCCGCCTACACGATGCGGTTCCCGGGCTTCACCCTCGAGGCCGAGTTCATCGCCGGCGAGGACACCATCGAGCAGCGCTTCACGGCGGTGAACGGCACGGACGAGCCCGCTTCGTTCCGCACCAGTTCGTGCCTCAACCTTCAGGGCCAGCCCATGTTCTATGACTGCGAGCACGCCCGGACTCAGGTCCTTGGTGCCGCAGGCAGGCTCGTCCCCATGCGCAGCTTCTCGCGCAGGGGCAACTGCGTCCGATGGATCACGGGCATGGACCCCGCGGAACTGGGGCCCGACCTGCGCTGGGCCCTGCTGGCCGTGGCCTCGCGGGACGGCGGGGCGGTCATCGGGGCCGGGCGCGCGGGCGATGGCAGCAACTTCTCCGTGGCCACCAACACGCTGTTCACGTGCCTGCACACCGACAGCACCGTGGAGGTGCCTGCGCGCGGCCGTAAGACGAGTCGCCAGATGCTCTACTTCATGAAGGGCAGTCCGTCCCTGCTTGTGAAGCGGTTCCGCGCCGACTTCGGTCTGTGAGAGGCCGCGGCGGCGTCCACCTTGGCGTCGTCAGTTGCCGGGGCCGGCCCACCCATCAGGCACGATGGCTTCGAAGTGCTCCACGAGGGCCTCATGGTCCCCCTCGATAAACACGAGGACGGCCTCCTGGACCGCCTGCTCGCCCGGCCTGAGGCTCTCTATCGGAAACGGTCCGCTGTGGAGGCAGCGCAGAATGCTGTCGTTGTTGTTGAACAAGCTTCTGTAGTTCCTGCAGGCGATCCCGACGGACCCCTGCCCCCCGAACATCTCGGCAATGATCGCCGGGTGGCTCGCCTGCTCGGGCATCGTCGCCGAAGGGAACCCCAGGGAGGGCACGACGGTCCGTTCGGTACGGATGCCTTCCCTGAGGAACGAGACTCGTCGCGGGTCGGGAGATTCGGCGCGCGGCACCCCATCCGTCGTCCGCCACCGGCCGTCGAGGCACGCCCAGATGCGCTCGCCCCGTATGGAGATGAACTGCGGCGCGTTCACGAGGTGGAAGCATGTCTGGCTGTTCAGGGCTGCGAGCACACCGTCCGATGTGTTCTCGAAGGTGTGGGTGAACCAGATGCAGGAATGCGCCGGGTCGGGCTCCAACGTGGACTCCAGGTCGAACCCCGCCAGGGACTTCCTCCACCGCAGCGTATCGCCGCTCCTGTCCCAGGACTGACAGGCGTCGTCACCCCAGTTGCACCAGATGATCTCCTCACCCATGTAGACGGTCTCCGGCAGCCAGAGGCCGAACTCATTGCCCGGCCACCACTCCACCTCGATGGTCAGGACCGTGCACCCTCTCGGGCGGTGCAGGTCGTACGCCCTGTCCACAATGCCGATCTCAAACATCGCAGGTCCTCTCTTCGCCGGTCAGCGCCTGGTCGGGCCGGGTCACCAGTTCGGCTTGCGCGGTGGGACTCCTCCGCAGGGGATCGCGTCCCCCGCCGGCTGCAACGTACCGCGCGCCTCCTCCGGCGTCAATGCCGGGAAGCGGACCCTCTGTTGCGTTGCGGGCTCGGCAGGGGCATGGTATGAGTGGCGGGTCGACGCCACAGGATGTTCCTTCTCCGACAAGGCCGCAGCGACGAGTGGGCCAGGGAGGCGCAGTAGCGATGGTCCCTGCATGGGTCATGGTGTGTTCCTTGGTGTTGCTGCTGACGGCTTACCTGGTGTCCTCCGGGGTCGGGCCGCAAGAACTGCTGCCGCTGAAGGTGAGCGAGGACGGCCGCTCCCTCGTCACGGCGGACGGGCGGCCTTTCTTCTGGTTGGCCGACACTGCGTGGTGGATACGCCGGATTCCCCCTGAGGACGTGGAGATGTACATGGCGCGCCGCGCCCGCCAGGGCTTCAACGTCATCCAGGTCCATCCCGGTTCGGATCCCGGGTTCGAGGAGACCGACTACGCCGGCAACCGCCCCTTCCTCGCCGATGACCCGACCCGCCCCAATGAGGCTTTCTGGCAGAACACAGACAGCATCGTCGCGAGGGCGCGCGAGCTCGGTCTCTACGTCGCCCTGGTCCCAATGTGGGGGCAGGAGTACGGCCGTTACTTCGCCGGGGATCCCGAACGGGCGAGGCAGTTCGGGGAGTGGATCGGCCGGCGCTATGCGGGCGAGAGCCACGTGCTTTGGATCGTGAGCGGCGAGTATGACGCGATCAACCGCTGCGTCCTGCCCATCAGTCCGGAGCAGAAGGCGCTGTTCCAAGGAGCGGGACAGGGCCTCACCAGCGCCCGCCCGGGCCGACAGCTCGTGACGGTCCATCCCGGTGTGGCCCGCACGTCCTCGGCCGACTTCCACAATGAGCCGTGGCTCGGCTTCAACATGCTCCAGTCGGGGCATACCGTTGACTGCGAGGCCTACGGCCTTACGGAGAACCACGCGCTGATCGCCCACGACTTCGCGCTGAGCCCGCCAAAGCCCGTCCTTGACGGGGAGCCCATCTACGAGGATACGCCGGACGGCGTCTGGATCCGCAGGGACTTCGCCGGCCCGCGCGCAGACGCGGCGGCCGTCCGCAGGAAGGCCTACTGGGCCGTCTGTTCCGGAGCGTGCGGGCACACGTACGGGCATCTGGACGTCTTCTGCTTCTACGAACCCGACTCCCCGGGGGAGGTCCGGCGGCTTTCAGAAGGCGGAGCGGGGCAGCGCGGCAACTGGCGGGACGCACTGGACGCCGAAGGTGCGACCCAGATGAGGCACGTCCGTACCCTTGCCCAATGCCGTCCGATGGTCGGACGCGCGCCCGATCCGTCGTTCGTGGTGGCAGGGCAGGGGACCGGTCTCGACTGCGTGGCGGCTGCGCGCGGCGCCGGCGCCAGCTACGCGCTGGTCTACATCCCGCGCGGTCGGCCCGTCACCGTGGCTCTCAGCAGGATCAGCGGCGTGAAGGTGCAGGCATGGTGGTTCGACCCGCGCAGCGGGGCCGCCGCGCCGGCCGGCGCGCACGCAGGGAGCCGCTCCCAGGAATTCACTCCGCCCACCGGCGGCGACGGCCAGGACTGGGTGTTGGTGCTCGACGACGCATCCGCGGGCTACCCCCCGCCCGGCCGATAGGCCGCGCATGCGCCCCGCAGCGGGCGGGGGGGGGAGGGGACAGCATCCGCCCTCAGTAACTGCCGAC
>JAFGRS010000753.1 GCA_016935045.1 Lentisphaeria bacterium
AAGACAACCCCAACCCTGAGACCGTGTGCCCGGATGCCGTGGATGTACTCCCAGTCGCTGCGGCCGATGTCCAGCCCCACAGCCGAGCGCAGAAGGTACTCCCGCAAGGCCGCCGAACCCGGGCTCGGTGCGCCCGGAAGACCGCTGTTCTCCCAGGCCTCCGGACCGATGCGGACCCCATCGAGACGCCCGATGTCCGTCGTCGTGTCGGCCGAAATGCCGGTATCCAGGGCCGTCATGGATACATTGCGCAGGGTGTGCAGCTCGTTCCATTCCGGACCGATACGGATGCCACGGTAGGCATTCACGAGGGTGACGTCGACCAGGGTGACGTTGTCGCCTCCCTTCTGCTCGGAGGTGCCGACAGCCCACGGATAGGGGATCACCGCGTCGAGCCGCTGACGGGGATACCAGACATGGATCCCGCGAATGCCGCTGCCGCGCTCCAGGCAGAGGGTCTCGACACCCTCTGTCTCACCGGCCCTCTCGTCCACGGCCAGGACGGTAGCCGTCCCGGCCGTGCCGGCAGCATCCCGGTCTCCCCGAAGGGTCACCCCCTCGCGGATCACCAACGGCCCACGCAGGGGATAGACACCCGCATGCAGGAACACGACCCCGCCGCCCACCCCGGCCACCCGGTCCACCACGCCCTGCAGGCGCCCACAGGCATCCTCCTCCGCCGCAACGGGTCCGAGTTCCGCCACCGCGATGGGAAGATCGGGCGTCGGAAAGCGCGTCCGCACCGCCCGCGGCCGGGAGGATTCCTCACCCGACACGCCCAGCACGGCAAGACCCAGCACGACCGGCATCGCCACCCATCCTCGTTTCATGACGTCGCCACCCCCGGCGCAGTGTCCTCCCCGGACGCCTGAGGTCCCGCCTCCGCCAGGGCCAGAAACCGCAGCATCCAGTCCAGGTTCTGCAGGGCCATGGGACCGGGCACTTCGCACACACCGTCCCGGAAATGCCGGATCAGGATCCGCATCGCGTCTTCCCGGTCTTCGTCACCGTCGGGTGTATGGATGCGTGCCTGGAAGATGCCCTGCGCATCGTTGTACCCGTCGATGTCGAAGGGATAGCCGTTGAACACGAACTGACGTACGTTCCGGGGCTCGACATCGGTATGGTTGGTGTGAATGTCGCACTGGACCATCCCGCCGCCCGCCTGGCGCAGGTCAAACAGGGCCCGGGCCCGGTGACCGGCAAAGTCCAGCCGTACGGTCTCCCATACGACGGCGCCCCCGGGACACACCGCCTGCAAGGCCCCGATCATGTGAGGAGCCAAGTCCACCCAGGTACGCGGCGGATGGGGCGAACGCCCCCGGGTCGGGGAAACGAGATAGCCCCTGTAGGAATCAAGGGGATCGAGGCGGTCGGCACGCATGGCCAGGCATAACTTCGCCGCCACAACGTACTGGGTGCAGACCCCGAAGCGCAGCCCCCGCGACTCGGCCAACGCGAGGAGTTCCCGGGCCTGAGTCAGCATCGCGTCGGCCGACAGCGAGGCGTCGTACACGAAGGGCTTCTCGCACAGGACGTGGCATCCCGCCAGCAGGGCGGCCCGGGCATGCCCGAAGTGCCGCTCCATGGGCGTGCAGACATCCACAATGTCCGGACGCGCCTCCCGCAGAAGCTGGTCCAGGGAGGTGAAACCCACCCCGGAGAAGGGGAACATCGCCGCCAGTTTCTGCCCCGCGGCGGTGACACTCGCACCCGTGCGCCCCAGGAACGCACAGACATCCGCCCCCTCCACGTGCCACCACTTGGCGTGGTGCTTGCCGATGCCTCCGGTCCCCAGTACGGCAACACGGAGAGCCCGTTTCTGACCCATGTACCTACTCCTCGCTGCCTTCCAATGACCGACACGCGGCGAGCAACCCCCGCGCCAGAGACGAACGCTTGAAACCCACCACCTTCGTGCCCCGCAGTCCCAGATGCATCTCGACCTCCGCCGAGGTCAGACAGCAGACCACCGGACAGCGCACGGCCGCAAGGACCTCACGCCGGCTTCCCGCCGAGATATCGGTCGTGATCAGCACGAATTCGAGCGCCTTGCCCATGCGGAAAAGCCGTTCGCGGCCCGCCACAACCACCGCCGCACGCCGCGCAAAGGGAGCCAGTTTCGTGAATTGCTCCACACTCATACGAACCGCCCCGGCAAGAAGTCCCGTGCCCCAGACCTCAACCTGTTGACCGCGGCCGGCGCGCACGTGGAACGCCCGTAGAGGACGTGCCGAAGCCCGCCGTCCCCGGCGCTATGCCGAGTGGCAGCCGGGGTTTACGCAACCCGGCATCGCCATGCCAAGCCGCCGGCTGCAGACGGAACGGTGCAGGAATGGGCGCTCTGCTTGTGCGTGCCATGAGGTCTCGTACCCTTTACCATGGCGCGGCAAGACCGTCCGTCAACCCCCCCGTTTTCCGGCCGTGCGGTGCCTCGGGCTGTCCGGAAAACGCCCCCCCCCGGCGGTCGCCATGGGGTCCGGGGCTGACCCCGTTTTCCGAGTCAGGTTTCCGGGGGGATCCAGCCCCGGTCGTGGAGGGTTCGGGCGATATAGACGAAGGGGGTATCGGCGACCGCCACGACCCATTTGAGGACGTAG
>JAFGRS010000754.1 GCA_016935045.1 Lentisphaeria bacterium
GGTCGAGCCGCATCACATCCACGCTGGCCATCACGCTGGGCAAGTACCTGACGTCTCTGGCGTGAAATGGTCCATGGTCCATGGTCCATGGTCCCCAGTTGCGCGAAGCGCTAAGTACGACGGAGGCTGCCATGCACAACACGCATCTGTCCATTCTCTCCATCCTGGCGGCCGCCGCGCTCGGGAATGGGCTCCGGGCGGCGGAGATCCCCGATCCTCCCGCCCCCGCATGGAGCGTTCTGCCCGGGTTCACCGTCGCTTCGGACGCCGAGGCCCAACGCCTGTTCGCACCCATGGACGGCTCCCTCCCGGTGACCACGGGAGGCGCCGGCGCACGGCGTTTCGCGCGTCTGACCGGAAACTACCGGGACACCACCCACGAGCGCTGCAGTTGGGACCTTCGCCTCGAAGCGGACCTGGCGGTGGCCCGGGGCGTGCAGTTCCTCTTCTACAGCGCCGATTCGTCCCCGGTGTCGCACTACTCGATGTACCTTCACAGCGGTGACGGGTGGTACCGGGCGTCCTTCTCGCCGACCCGTTCGGGCGTCTGGGAGCGGGTCGTGGTGGACAAGAGCACGGCGGGCATCGAGGGGACTCCCGGCGGCTGGGGAGCGGTGGACACCATCCGCATTTCCGCCTGGCGTTCGCGGAGCGACCGGGACACGCACTTCGGGCTGGCGGACCTGGGCGCGGTCGGCTCGGATTCGCCGATCCTGGTGCTGCGGGCGGACTCCGCCGCCGCGGGGAACGAGGGCCGCAGCATCGCGAGTTTTGCGGGGGCCGTGTCCCGCTGCCTGGACGAACTGGGACTGGAGCCGGCCGTGGTCTCGGATCTCGACCTCACGGCGGCGAGGCTGGCCGGGCGGCGGCTGTTGGTCCTGCCCTACAATCCCTCTCTCCCGGAGGGAGTTCCGGAGCTGTTGCGGGACTTCACCGCGGCGGGTGGTTTTCTGCTGACCTTCTACTCGCTGCCGGATCCTCTGGCCGAGCTGATGGGGTTGCGGCGGGGGGAGTGGGTACGGCCGCGGGAAGGGAATTTCCAGGGCCTGGTCCGCGTGGGCGAGGGCCTGCCGGGGCAGCCCGCCGTGGTGGGGCAGGCATCCTGGAACACGCAGTTGGCGTACCCGTTGCCGGGGAAGGGCCGAACGCTGGCTGTCTGGCGCTCGGCGACGGGGGCCGACACCGATCTCCCGGCTCTGGTCCTGGGCGAGCGCGGCCTGCACCTGGGCCATGTCCTGCTGACGGACGACTGGGCGGGCAAACGCCGGCTGCTGCTGGCCGCCGTGGGCAGCCTCCTGCCGGACGCCTGGGGGCAGGCGGCCGGGAGAGCGCTCGGTCAGGTGGGTGTGTTCGGGTCCCATGCGGGCCTGGAGGAACTGCGCCGGGAGCTGGCCGGCGCCGACACGCCGGCGGCATCCCGGGAGGCCCTGGGGAGGGCGGAGGATGGGCTCGCGGCGGCGCGGCAGGCCCTTGCCGGGAAGCGTTTCCCGGAGGCCATCGAGCTGGCCCACGCCGCGGCGTCGAGTGCCATCGAGGCCTGGTGCCGGAGGCAGGCGCCGTTGCCCGGCGAGCACCGCGCCTTCTGGTGCCACAGTGCCTTCGGGCTCCCGGGCAAGACCTGGGACGAAGCGATCGGCCTGCTGGCGGCGAATGGGTTCAACGCCATCCTGCCGAACCTGCTCTGGGGCGGCACGGCATACTACCCCAGCACGGTGCTCCCGACCTATGCCGAGATCGGCACGCGGGGGGACCAGGTCCAGCTCTGCCTGGATGCCTGCCGCAGGCACGGTGTGCAGTGCCACGTCTGGAAGGTGAACTGGAACATGGGCAGCCATGCCAACCCCGCCTTCGTCCAGGCCATGCGCGAGGCGGGGCGGGTCCAGAAGAGCTTCGACGGTACGGTCGAGGAACGCTGGCTGTGTCCGTCCCACCCCGCGAACCAGGCCCTCGAAATCGACTCCATGGTCGAACTGGCGCGGTTGTACCCGTTGGACGGCATCCACTTCGACTACATCCGCTTCCCGGGTTCCCAGCACTGCTTCTGCGAGGGCTGCCGCAGCCGCTTCGAGGCGCACCTCGGGCGGCCCGTGGCGAACTGGCCCGGGGATGTCCGTTCGGACAAGGCCCTCGCCGAGGGTTGGCTGGAGTGGCGCCGGGAGCAGATCACGGCCGTCGTCAGGGCGGTGGCGGAAGGGTCCCGCGCGGCGCGTCCCGGGATCCGCGTCTCCGCGGCGGTTTTCCGCAACTGGCCGCTGGACCGGGACCATGTGGGGCAGGACTGGAAGGTGTGGTGCGAGAAGGGGTACCTGGACTTCGTCTGCCCCATGGACTACACCGAGAGCAACACCTCCTTCGCCAATGCCGTGCGGGGCCAGCTGGAGTGGTCCGCCGGCCGGCCCTGCTACCCCGGCATCGGCCTCTCGACCTGGGCGGACCCCTGCGACGCCGTCAAGCTCGTCGAGCAGATTCTCATCACCCGCGAGCTTCGCACGGGCGGCTTCACCGTCTTCAACTTCGGCGGGAACGTCGAGGAAGTGCTGCCCTATTGCCGCATGGGGGTGACCGCGGCGCCGTGACACCCCCATGCACGGGGATCCTGGAACGAAGCCGCATCCCCTGGAGGGCGAAGCTCCTGCTGAGCCGCATCCCCTGGAGGGCGAAGCTCCTGCTGAGCCGTATCCCGGACCGCGCGCGAGTTTCCCTGAGGCATTGTGGACCAGGAGCGTTCCACATGGTGCATTCCGTTCCGCGCGAGTACGGTACTGCGGAGCCTGGCGGCAGATGCCGGGCGCGGAGCCGCAACCATGTTCATCGACATCCACGTTCACGCCTACCGCGGCGGGCCGCCCCAGGATGGGCGCACGGTCTTCTGCACCCCGGAGCAGGTCCTGCGGCGCTACGACGAGCTGGGGATCGAGCGGGGCTGCGTGCAACCCCTGATCGGGCCGGAGGTGTACCTGCCCCAGTCCAACGAGGATGTGTTGGCGATGTGCGCCGCCTCCAACGGCCGCCTCATTCCCTTCTGCAACATCGATCCGCGCGGCATCAGCAACAGCCCCGACGCACCCCTCGACCGCTGGCTGGGGTACTACCGGGAGCGGGGCTGCAGGGGCGTCGGTGAAGTCATGCCCAACCTGCCCTTCCAGCATCCCTTGGTGCAGAACCTGTTCCGGCACGTCGAGGCCGTCGGGCTGCCCCTGTGCTTCGACACGGCCCACGCGCTCGGCGGCACCTACGGTCTCTACGACGATCCCGGCCTGCCCCAGCTCGAACTCTCCCTGCGGCGTTTCCCGAAACTGGTCTTCCTGGGGCACGGGCCCGAGTTCTGGGCCGAGATCGGGGTCCTGCGGACGCCTGCCGACCGGGTCGGCTACCCGTCCTACCCGGTGCACGAGCAGGGGGTCGTCCCGACCCTGTTCCGCCGCTATCCCAACCTGTACGGCGATCTCTCGGCGGGCAGCGGCGCCAATGCTCTCCTGCGGGACCCCGAGCATGCCGTCGTCTTCCTCAACGAGTTCCAGGACCGCCTGCTGTTCGGGACCGACCTGTGCACCTCTGCCCAGCCGCTGCCCCTGGCCGGCTTTCTCAGCGGCCTGCGGGACGCCGGCCGCATCAGCGAGGGCACATTCCGCGCAATCGCCCGGGAAAATGCCCGCAGGGTGTTGGCGTTGGGGGAATGCGTGGCACAGTGAGGATCGGGCCTCGGGGGCGTGTGCGCTCCCGGCGGCCGTGATCCAAGGGCTTCCGCGCCATGGCTGCAGACGATGGAATGGGCATGCAGGGAATCCACTTCCGCATCGAGGAGCTTCTCGCGCTCACCGACGGCACGTTGGCGCTGCCCGGGGCGGGCGGGAAGGACACGCTCCTGACCGGGGTCAGGGACGACAGCCGCGTGGTGGGGCCGGGGGACCTGTTCCTGGCGATCCCGGGCGAGAAGGTCGATGGCCACCGCTACATCGGCAAGGCGCTGGCCGCGGGCGCCGCGGCCGTCTGCGCCGGTCGCCCGTTGTGTGTCGCCGATGCGGAGACGGCCCTGCGCCGCGGCGTCCCGATCGTCCTGGTGGCGGACCCTCTGGCGGCCTTCCAGGCCCTTGCCCAGGCGCACCGCAGGAGGTTTCCCGGCCTCCTCGTTGCCGGCATCACGGGGAGTTCCGGCAAGACCAGCACCAAGGAGATGATCGCGGCCGTTCTCGAACAGCGTTCTCCCGGCGCCGTACTCAAGACCGAAGGCAACACCAACAACCACTTCGGCGTGCCCCGAAACCTCCTGCGGCTGACCGGAGACCATCGCGCGGCGGTGATCGAGATGGGCAGCAACCACCCCGGGGAAATCGCCCTCCTTGCCCGCCTGGCGGAGCCCGAGATCGGCGTCGTCTCGAACATCGGGTTGGCGCATCTCGAGTTCTTCGGCAGCCTCGAAGGCGTGGCGCGGGAGAAGGGCGATCTGCTCCGCCACACCGCCTGGAGCGGGATCGCGGTATTCCCGGGGGAGGCCGCCCATGTCGACGTCCTGCGCGCCGGCAGCGCCCCCCGCCGGACCCTCACCTTCGGCAGCGGCCCGGACAACGATGTGCGCGTGCGCTACCATGGTCCGGTCCCCGACGGCTTCCGCGTCTCCCTCACCTGGGCCCTGACGGGCCGGACGGAGACCTTCTCCTGGGGGATCGGCGGAGAACACCAGGCCATGAACGCAGCAGCGGCAGCAGCAGCGGGCACCGCCGCGGGCCTCTCGCCGGAGGAGATCGTCAAGGGCCTGCGCACCTGCCGCCTGCCCGGCATGCGCATGAGCGTCCTCTCCTGGCAGGGGGTCCACTGGGTCAACGATGCCTACAAC
>JAFGRS010000112.1 GCA_016935045.1 Lentisphaeria bacterium
CGAGGAGGGGTTCGATGACAGCGCCTGGCCGCCCATCGCCATCGAGCAGACCTGGGAGAAGGCGGGTCATCCCTACGACGGCGTGGCCTGGTACCGGCGCTGGATCGAGCTGCCGCCGGAGCCCCAGGGGACGATTCACGCTGTGGAACTTGCCTTCGGCGGCGTGGACGAATGCACCTGGGTATGGCTGAACGGGGCCTACGTCGGGGATCACGACCTGGGACCGTCGGGCTGGAACCGGCCCTTCAGCCTGGATGTAACGGGGCTGGTCCGCTGGGGCGCGCGCAACCAGCTCACGGTCAGGGTTCACGACAGCGCCCACGCGGGAGGGATCTGGCAGCCTGTACGGCTGGAGGTCCTCCGTTGATGCGTGGCCGGCGGTCTCAGCACTGGCGCCGGCGGTCCGGTGCCGGGAGGTGGATGATGCGGGCAATGCGGATGCCGACGGGTATCCTGGCGCTGTGTGTGCCGATGGGTGCCATGGGCGCCGCGGGAGGAGCTTCCTGGGACAGGCTCTACGAAGGGACGGATGCAACCGGGCCGCAGGTCATCGCCCTGTGGCAGTTCCTGCCGGGCCGCGAGACCGAGGATTCATCGGGGCACGGCCACGGGCTGTCCCTGCGCGGCGCTTCCACCTTCTCCCCGGCCGGGCGCTTCGGTTCCTGTCTCGAGTCCCATCCGGCGGGGCCCGACAGGGACCACCCGGTCGGCGCCCAGGCCAGAGACCACGACGCGCTCAGCCCCGCCGGCGCCTTCACCCTTGAACTGTGGCTGAAACCCAAGAAGGAGATGGGGGACGCGAAGCAGGTCTTCCTCGTCGACAAAAAGTACTTCCACTACGCCAAGGACGTGCCCCAGGCGAACACGGACTACTGCTTCTACCTGGAGAGGTCCGGGCCGTGGGAGTTCCGCCTGCGGGCCAGCCTCGGTTTCGGCACCGATTCGGTGTGGTCCTCCTCGCGCCCCGTGCCGTTGGCGGCGGACACCTGGGTCCACCTCGCCTTCACCTACGACGGCGCGGGTGTCAGCCGCTTCTTCGTGGATGGCGAACCCGTCGGGAAAGCCGTCCACGAGGGACGCGGGGCCGTGACTCCGGGGAGCTATGCCCTGACGATCGGGGACCGTGTGGGAAGCACACACGTCGGCTGCCCCGGGACCATCGATCAGGTCCGCCTGTGCAACGGCGTGGCGCCTGCGTTCGCGGGGGCGCTGACGGTGGGTGTCCAGGCGGGACGAACGGTATTCCGGCGGCTGGAGACCTCGGCTGCCGTGGCGGTGGTGGTGGAGAACGACACCTCGGGGGCCCTGGAGGAGGTGACGTACGAGGTGTTGCTCGGCGAGACCGCGGAGGGTGGCACCCTTGGGCGGCTTGCCGCCGGCCAGTCCCAGACGCTGACGGTGCCGGTGGACACGCGCCTGAGGGCGGGGGTCTATCCGCTGCGGGTGACCGTGACGGGGAGGGGCGCCGGCGGGCCGCTGCAGTGTGAGGCATCCCTCGAAATCCGCCTCGTGCCTCGGCCCCCGCCGGACCGGATGCCGGTGGTCATGTGGGGGGGCGGCAATCTGGACACCCTGCAGAGCGTCGGCTTCACGCACCAGCTCGAACACCTCGTGGACTATGCCAGGGTCTGGGAGGCGGGGGCGCCCACGACGGCCCTGGACGGGGCCGCCCGGGAAGCCAAGGCCGAACGCCTGAACACCTATCTGGCCCGGGGGCTGGGAGCCTGCGTCTACGTCTACCCCGGACGCTGGGTCGGCCGCAACGAGAAACTGCGCCAGTACCTCCGCGTGGACCGGTCGGGGACCCCCACCACCCACGCCAACGTCAGCGCGTCCCATCCGGACCTGCAGGCATACGGGTACCATGTTGGGGCGTCGGTGGCACGCACCTTCGGTTCGTTTCCGGCCCTCTCCGCCGCCCTGATCCATTCCGAAATCCGCGACGGCACATCCATCTCGTTCCACGACTTCGAGCGGGAAGCGGCGCGCCTGGCGCTGGGCTTCGACATTCCCCCTCTCGCGGCCGGAAAGAACGGCGTGCACTTCCGTGCCATCCCGGGATTCCCCGCCAACCGGGTGGTCGCGGACGACAACCCGATTCTGCGCTTCTACCGCTGGTTCTGGAGGGAAGGCGACGGCTGGAACGACCTGCACTCACGGGTGCACGAAGGTCTGAAATTCGGCGGCCGCGACGATCTCTGGACGTTCTTCGACCCCGCCGTGCGTGTGCCCTCGGTCTGGGGCAGCGGCGGGAGCGTGGACGTCATCTCGCAATGGACCTACTCCTACCCCGATCCCATCAAGATCGGGCAGGCGACGGACGAGCTTTTCGCCATGGCGGAGGGGCGCCCCGGCCAGCAGGTGATGAAGATGACCCAGGCCATCTGGTACCGCTCCGGAACCGCCCCCGAGCTGCCCGCGGACGAAGCCGCCCGGGCCCAATGGGAAAAGGACATCCCCGACGCCAAGTTCATCACCATCGCCCCGGACCACCTCCGGGAGGCGTTCTGGTGCATGCTGTCGCGCCCGGTGCGAGGCATCATGGTCCACGGCTGGGGCTCGCTCTTCCCGGACGGCAGCGGCTCGTACCGGTACACCCACCCGGAGACGAAGGACGTGCTCCGGGACCTGGTGCGGGACGTGGTGACGCCCCTGGGGCCGACCCTGCTGCGGATCCCGGATCGGCCCGCGGACGTGGGCGTGCTGCAGAGCCACGCCGCTCAGGTCTTCGCCGGCCGCGGTTCCTATGGCTGGAGCCAGAGCTGGGAGGCGCGCCTGCACCTGATCCTGCAGTGGGCTTCGCTGCAACCCCGGGTCCTCTTTGACGAGCATGTGTGCCGTGGCGACCTCCAGACCATCGCGGTGCTGGCGATGCCCCACTGCGATGTTCTGACGGCGACCGTCGCCGAGGCCGTGCAGGCGTTCCAGCGTCGCGGGGGACTGGTGATTGCGGACGAGTTCCTCTGTCCCGCCATCACCCCCGACATCGTCATCCCCTGCTGCGGCGACGAGGGGGAGGCCCACGAGCGCAAGAGCCGGATGCAGGCCGAAGCCGCCCGCCTGCGCATGGAACTCGACGAGTTCTACTCCCGCTATGCGGACTCGTCGAACCCCGATGTCATCCCGCGGGTGCGATCCTACGCGACCACCGACTACGTCTTCCTGGTCAACGACAGGAGGACCTACGGGGATTACGTCGGCCACCATCGCAGGGTGATGGAGAAGGGCCTTCCCAGCGAGACGGTCCTGCGGCTGGCTCGGGCGAGGGGACACGTCTACGACCTCGTGGCCCACCGCGAGATGGCGGCAACCGTCGTGGAGGAGAAGCTCTCGGTGAACGTGGCGCTGGGGCCGGGCGAGGGGCGTCTGCTGATGGTCTGCGGAGAGCCCATCCGCCGGGTCGTCTGCGACGTCGAGCCGGAGGTCCGCCGGGGGGAGTCCATCCGGGTCGCGGTCCGGGTCTTGTCCGCGGAGGGACAGCCCCCGGCCGCGGTGGTCCCGGTGGAAATCGAGGTCCTGGATGCCTCGGGCGGCGTCGCCGAAGGCAGCGGGCACTATGCGGCCGGGGACGGGTCCATCGAGGTGGCGTTGGCGATTGCCCCGAACGATACGGTGGGCAGGTGGCGGGTCCGGGCGCGGGAGCTGGCCTCCGGCCTGACTGCCGAGGCATCGTTCGCGGTGAAGTAGAATGCCGGCGGCGCGGGGCACGCCGCGGGATCAACAGGCTCCGTTGGGAGCCCAACCAAGGAGGAAGAGAGATGCAGCGCGTTCTTCTGGCCACTGTCATGCTGGTTCTGGTCGCGAGTCTTTCCGCCGATCTCTACCACGCGGTCTACCGCACCACGGAGTCCGAGACGTTCGATTACCACACCGACAAGGCGACCGGCGGCTGGTACAGCGACACGGACAAGAAGGACATGGGGTACCTTCTCGTGCAGTACCACTGCGATGCCCAGGGCGAATTCACCCTCACCGACCTGGCCTGGTTCTGGATCTGGAAGGAGGGCAAGACGCGGCTGTACGACTGGTGGTGGTCCGGCTCGAACGGGTACCGACTCGTCGCTTTCGGGGACGGCAACGCGGCCCTGGTCCATGGGTATGGCTGCACGAAGAACCTGGTGGCGTTCGAGACCATGATCCTCACGGGACGCACCGCGGGCCCCTATATCCCTGCCATGGCCGGCACCCAGCTTACCTACGAGGAAGGCCACGAGGTGGAACGCGAGGAGTTCAAGTGCAAGCTCGACAAAACAGCCACCGAGGCGGCCATGGCGGCCGCTTCGGGGGCCGCGGACCCGATGATCGCGGCCATCCATGCTCTTCGGGACTATCTCGAAGGTCGAGGCTACGAGGAAGATTGACGCGCCGGACCTCGTCCGCCCTGCCTGCGGCCCGCTGGAGCGCCCGCGTCCTCGCGGGCACGTTTGCCGTGGAGCGCCCGCGTCCTCGCGGGCACGTCTCCATAACTGAGTAGAACTTAGCGCTACGCGCAACTGGGGACCATGGACAATGGACCATGGACCATGGACCTTTTCACGCCAGAGACATCAAGCACTTGCCCAGCGTGATGGCCGGCGTGGATGTGAGCAGGGCGATGAAAGCCGCCCCAA
>JAFGRS010000113.1 GCA_016935045.1 Lentisphaeria bacterium
CCTGCCGCCGCGGATGACGCCCGTCGCAGGGGCGAGCGTTGCCGATTGTGGGCGTACGTCCATGGGGGTTGTTTCCGCTTGCTGACCGTCTCTTGCCTGCCTGGACTCCCCGCGGCCTCGCGGGCATCCCCACGGCCTTTGGACCGCCCGCGGCCGCGCGGGCCCAGGCGGGTCCGCGATCCGCCTTCCTCACGACGAGCGGGTCCCCGGAAAGTCCACTCGCTGGCCTGCCGTGGGACCCGCTGCGTCATGGGATCTCGACTCAATACCGCGTGGTTGGCACGAAACCGATGGACTCGATAATCTCCTGTCCCTTCTTGGTCAGATGCAGGGTGCAGAAGGCATGGGCCAGGCTGCCCAGCTTGGGATAGCCGTTGGTGTACAGATAGAGGGGCCGGGCGATGGGGTACTTGCCAGTGATGATGGTGTCCGTGTCCGGTGTGACGCCGTCGATGTCCAGGGCCTTGACCTGGTTGTCGACGAAGCCGAGACCGACGTAGCCGATGGCGCCGGGGGTGCCGGCGACGCGGGCGCGCACGGCCCCGTTGCTGCCCACCACTTCGGCGCCCTGCGTGATCTTGCCCTTGGCCATGACGAGCCCTTCGAACGTCTCGAAGGTGCCGCTGTTGGTGTCGCGGGTCACCACGACGATGGCCCGGTCGGGGCCTCCGAGCTGCTTCCAGTTCGTGTACTTGCCCAGGTAGATGTCACGAACCTGCTCGGTGGAGAAGGCGCGAACCGGATTGCTGGGGTGCACGATGACCGCGAGCCCATCCAGGGCGACGACGTGCGGGCAGGGCTGGATACCCTTCGCGGCAGCCGCGGCGAATTCCTTGTCCTTCATGCCGCGGGACAGGCAGGCGATGTCGCAGGCGCCGTTGACGAGGCTCTTGGCGCCGTTGCCGCTGCCGGATTCGCTGACGGTGATGTTGACGCCCTTGTTGAGGCCCATGTGGTACTCGGCGAAGGCCTTGGCAATGGGGCCGACGGTGGTCGAACCATCCAGCACGAGCTGCTTGTCCTGCGCCTGCACAGCCAGAGCGCCCGCGGCGGCCAGTACGGCCAGAGACTTGGTGATGCGTTGCGTCATGTTCTTACCCTTTGCTTCCTTTCCGATCAATACCTGACTCCCGAACGTCCGTTGTTCCTGCCGCGGCCAATCCCCGGCAGTTGCCACATACTTTCCACCGTGCCCATTGCACCGCAGTGAGACCATTGTTAGGAGTTCGTCAGACAGGGGAGAATGCTCTCCGGGACGCGCCGGCAGGCGCTGGCAGAACCGGGTATCCCAGGATCGAGGACGGGGACGGGGACGGGGACGAGGACGAGGACGACGGCGAGGAGAGCGGGGACGGGGGAACGAGGAGGGAAGACGAGTGAGCGGAAGCGGGCCTGGAGGACCGGGCACGACCCGCCGCCTGAGGACCTGCCTGCGCCTGCGTGGCGCGTCCGCGAGGGGTGTCGGGCCCGTTTTCCGGGCTTGCGTCGGGGGTGGTGTCGGGCCATGGTACGGCATCGGAACAGGAGGTGACCATGAAACCGCGTGATGTTGTTCTGGCCCGGATTGCGCACCGGGAGACCGCCGCCGTGCCCTACACCCTGCCCTTCGAGGAGTCGGTGGGGCAGCGTCTGGACGCACACTATGGCGGTCGGGAGTGGCGCCGGCGTTTCACGCCCTACATGGCGGGGGTTCATGCCGTGGACACGGACCCCAAGGAACCCATCGACGACGTGTATGTGCGGGACGGGTACGGCGGCATCTGGCGGCAGGACATCCGTCCCTGGCATCTGGAGAAGCCGCCGTTGAGCGAGCCCTCCTTCGAAGGGTACGCCTTTCCCACTCCCGAGTCCTTCTTCCGCCCGGCCTGGAAGGAGGCGGGGCGGCAGGCCTGCGCGCAGCGGGCCGAGAGCTTCCTGGTGGGCCATCTCGGCTGGGGGTTGTTCGAGCGCAGTTGGAACCTGCGGGGTTTCGAGAACATCCTCATGGACGCGGTCATGGAGCCGGACTTCTTCGAGGAGGTGCTCGACCGCCTGATGCAGCTCTACCTCGCCTTTGTGGAGTACACCGCCGACCTTCCCGTCGACGCGATCCTGTTCGGCGACGACTGGGGCGACCAACGAGGCGTGATCCTGGGACCGGAGCGTTGGCGCAGGTTCCTCAAGCCGCGCTGGGCAAGGATCTACGAAGCGGTGCATGGGCACGGCAAGATCGTAATGTCCCATTCCTGCGGCTCGGTGGCCGAGATCATCCCCGACCTCATCGAGATCGGACTGGATGTCCTGGAGAGCGTCCAACCCGAAGCCGCCGGGATGAACCCCTACGAGCTGAAACAGCGCTGGGGCGACCGGATCACCTTCTGGGGCTGCCTGGGCAGCCAGAGCACCATCCCCTTCGGCACACCCGACTCCATCCGCGCCGAAGTCGGCAGACTCAAGCGGGAAATGAGCCGGGGCGGCGGCTTCATCCTGGCTCCGGCGAAGCCCCTGCAGCCCGAGACCCCCACGGCCAACGCCGTGGCCGTGGTGGAGGCGTTCACCGCCGGGTCCGGCGGCCAGGCGGTCAAGGGCTGTTGCAGGGAAGCGGAGGAAACGGACACGAACGGACGCAACGGACAGGAAGGGAGCGGGAGGGGATAGGGACCGTGCGGGGGGCCGCCGGGGAGCCGTGCGGGGGGCCGCCGGGGAGCCGTGCGGGGAATGCCTCAGGGAGAACAGGAAGGACTCGGGAATCGGCTCAGCGGGAGCTTCGCCCTCCAGGGGATGGGGCGCCGGGTCCTCGGTTCGAACTGGAGGGCGAAGCTCCTGCTGAGCCGATTCCCCTGGAGGGCGAAGCTCCTGCTGAGCCGATTCCCCTGGAGGGCGAAGCTCCTGC
>JAFGRS010000114.1 GCA_016935045.1 Lentisphaeria bacterium
GGAGGTAGGTCGCGCGAGCCGAGCGCGACTGTCTTTGGGATGGGATAGTGCCACTCGGCTCGTGGCACCTACTTGCGCGCCGGCCGGCACGGGGGAGAGGGATCGGCCGTCGGGGGCGCTCGCCTTCCAATGTCTCGCCGTAAGGCTTGCGGCAGAGACCTTGGGAGTCTATCGTGGCGGGTCTTCCCGCCCGTTTTCCGGCCGCCGGTTGCGTGCCCAGGGGTGCGTGCGGGTCATTCTCCGGAAAGGTAGGCCCATGGTATCCTCGCTGTGGTCCGTTTTCCTTGCCGCGGCGCCGGTGGGTGCTGCCGTTCTCGTGCTGAGCGACGGCGCATCCCTGGAACACTGGCAGGGCAACCCCACCCTTTTCCATGACGGGCCGGCGGAGCGCGCCGTGGTGCGCTACGTCGTTCCGCCGGGGACTCCCCACGGCCCCGCGCTGAGCTTCTCCCACAGCGACGTTGTCCTGACCGCCGACATGGCCCTGGGATTCCGGTACCGCTTCACCGGTTCCGGGACGAGTTCGCTGCACGTCAAGCTGATCGACCCGGACTATTCGCAGGGCTGGCAGGCGACCTGGGAGATCGGCAGAGCCTGCGCCGGCGACGGGCGCTGGCGTCGCGGAGTGGTGGATCTGGGCAGCCAGTGGATGAAGTGGGGGGACCGGCCGGTCACCGAGGGCCGCAGCATCCACTTCCGCACGGACGGGAGCCCGAATTCCACGCTGACACTGGACCTTGCGGACGTCGTGTTCTTCACCCGGCGCTTTGACGTGAAACTGCTCCGCTCCGAGATGGAAGGGGACACCGCCATGGCCGTCTTCGGGGTCACCAACCGCACGGACGAGGCCCTGAAACTGGTCCTGCGATCGGGTGAAAGCGAGGTGCATGCGGTATTGACGGCGGGGGAGGGGCGCGCCATCGAGTTTCCGGTCGCCCTGGACGCGTCGCGCCGGTGCTCCCTGGCGCCCCTCGAGGTGCTGTCCATCCCGGTCACCGTGGCGGCCCGGGACGCGGCGTGGGAGACGCACGAGCTTGCGGTCGAGTTCACCCAGCCGCTGCGGTTGCCGGACCGTCCGCGGCTGCTGCTTCGGGGTGACGAAGTTCCCGCCCTGCGTGGGCGCATCGAGCGGCTCCCCTGGGCCGCGGCGATCTTCGCGGCCGAGAAGCGTCGCGCCGACGAATGGCTTGGCAAGGCGGTGGAGCTTCCTCCCCGGGGCGGACAGTGGTGGCACTGGTACGCCTGCAAGGCGGATGGCAGCCGACTGCAGACCGTATCGGCCAGCGAGCATCGCTGTCCGGTCTGCGGCCGGGTGTACTCCGGCTGGCCCTACGACGACGTGGTGCTGGACCGCCAGCACAACGCGCTGGCAGGGGCTCTGCGCACCCTGGGCCTGGCCTACCAGGTCACCTCGGACCGGCGCTATGCCGAGAAGGGCCGCGAGATTCTCCTGGCCTACGCGGAGCGCTACGAGTCCTATCCCCTGCACAACATCCACGGCAAGGCCGCCATCGGCGGCGGGCGGGTGGGGCCCCAGACGCTGGACGAATCCACCTGGCTGATTCCCATCTGCCAGGGCGCGGATATGATCTGGGAGACCCTCT
This sequence comes from Lentisphaeria bacterium, assembly GCA_016935045.1. GTDB lineage: Bacteria > Verrucomicrobiota > Lentisphaeria > Oligosphaerales > JAFGRS01 > JAFGRS01. Next base: position 1,605 of record JAFGRS010000114.1, read on the forward strand.
CGGCAGAGGACCGCCGGCGTGCGGAGGACGGCTTGTTCCGACCCGCGGCGGAGGTGATCCGGCAACACCGCATGGGCATTCACAACATCCAGTGCTGGAAGAACTCGGCCGTCGGGCTGGTGGGGCTGCTGTTGGGAGACGCGGCCCTGGTTGCCGACGCGGTGTCGTCGCCGCACGGTTTTCGGCGGCAGGTTGCGCAGGGGATTACGGCGGACGGTCAGTGGTACGAGGGGGCCTGGGGGTACCACTTCTACACGGTCATGGCGATGGTGCCGCTGCTCGAAGCCGGCGAGCGCTGCGGCCTGGGGCTCTATGGCTTCGAGGGCGAGGGCCGCTGCGCCCGGCAGTTGTTCGAGGGACCCCTGGACCTCGCCATGCCCAATCTGCATCTCCCCGCGTTCAATGACTCGGGCACCGTCAACGTGAGGGGACAGGCCCGCTGGTACGAGTGTGCCCTGGGACGCTATGGCACCCCCCGCTTCGCCGAACCCATCGGCGGCGAACGCCGCGGTCTGGAAGCCCTGCTGGCAGGCCCGGACGCCCTGCCCGAACTCCCCCCCGATAGCCGCGCCGGCCGCAATGTCACCGCCTCGGGCTACGCCATCCTCGAACACGGTTCCGGAGCCGACGCCGCCTGGCTCTGCCTCAAGTACGGCCCCCACGGCGGCGGACACGGACACCACGACAAGCTCAACCTGGTGGCCTATCGCAACGGTGTGCTGTTCGGCATCGACCCGGGCACGGCCGCCTATGGCGTGCCCATCCAGAAGGAGTGGTTCCGGGCGACCCTGGCCCACAACACCCTGACCGTGGACGAGGCAAACCAGGCCGCGGCCGAGGGCACGTGCCTGGCCTTCGGCAGCGCTGCCGACGCTGCCCTGTCGGCCGTGGTTGCGGAAGCCGGGCCGATCTGCGAGAGGGTCGTGTTCCGGCGTGCCGTGGCCCTGCACGGAGAGGACCTCATCCTGATCCTGGACCTGGTGCAGGCCGAGTCCGAACACACCTTCGACCTCGCCTGGCACAACGCGGGGACATGGGTCAGGCCTCCCTCCGGGACGCCGGCGGAGGTCCCCGCCAAACCCGGCTACATGCACCTCCGGAACATGGTGCGGAGCGAATCGCCACTGCCCGTCATCCGGGCCGGCGAGAATCTCGACGTGGCCATTGCGGTCGCCTCGGCGGACGGCGTGACCTGGGCCGGACGCGGCTTCCATGCCAGGGACGAACTTCGTCCCGCGGCGGTCATCCACCGCTGTTCCGGCCGCACCGCGGTCGTGGGCTGGGCCCTGAGCCTGACCGGCCGGACGCCCGAGCTGCGCGTCGAGGGAACGCCGGAACACGCCTCCCTTGCCCTGCCGAACGCGGCGGGTCCCGTCCTTCTCACCGTTACCCCGGATGCCACCACCGTCCTGACCCTCAAAACGGCAGCCGGACGCCTCGTCCTTCCCGCGCTCTGACAGACAGGACCGCACCATGGTGAGCGCGCGGGGTCCCGGGGGACAGGGGCCGGCGAGGGCCGCGGCGGGGACGCACTCTCAGCCGATTTCCGGCCCCAGGATGGCCCATTGCCGTTCCGGCATTCCTGGATCCGGGTTGCTGCCGTACAGCATGCGGATGAAGGGCCGCTGGACGCGCAGGCCGATGCCTTCGAGCCAATCCTGGAAGGGGGCGTTGCCGCTGGGGACATCCACGCAGACGGGCGCTTCGGGGAGTCGGGCGGCGACGGCCGTCAGCAGACCGCGGGCAGCCTCCAGGGCCGGGGCGATGACCGGCCCGATGGTGCTGAAATGCGCCCCGGGACGGGCCATGGCATAGCCTTGGATGGCGTTGCCTTCCCGCTGCACGAAACAGGCATCGGGGGTTCGCCGATACCAGGCCCGGAGGACGCCTGCCCGGCAGGCCCCGAACACCGGCGCGTCGATCTGGACCACCTCCTCGACGTCGGTCTCCCGCATGGGCTCGACAGTGGTGGGGATGGGCCCCATGGCAGCGGCGGCCGGCCGGGGTCCATCGAGACGGTGCAGGACGGCCTCGTCGCGGAATCCCAGGCGGTCATAGAGGGTTTTGCCGGTGGGAGTGGCATCCAGCCGGATGGCCCGGCAGCGGGCCAGGTCCCGCATGGCGGCGCGCAGAAGTTCCGTGCCCACGCCCCGACGCCGGAACTCCGGGTGCACCAGTACCATGCCGATCCAACCGAAACGTCCCCCGTAGTCGATCGTGGTCACCGTACCGATGACCCGGGAGCCGCAGCAGGCCACGCTGCATCCCTCCGGATGGAACCCCAGGAAAAGCTCCCAGTCCTGGCGCAGTTGGTTCCAGTGCGCGAGAGCCTTCAGCTCCATGCAGGCATCCAGATCGGACGGCCGCATGCGACGGAGGACGATGCCCCCAGACGAGTCTGACATCGGATTACTCCCTGCCTTGCGCTCCCAGCGCGTGGCGCCGGGGAAGAGAGAGGCCGTCGGAGACCGCCGGCCCTACCACGGGTTCCGTGGCCGCGAGACGCGCCGCTCCAGTACGCCGCACGGTCAGGCCTTCGTCCGCCCC
>JAFGRS010000115.1 GCA_016935045.1 Lentisphaeria bacterium
CGGGTATGCCCGCTGCGCTCGCGCCTTGCCAGGAACCGGGATTGGCTGCAGCAAAATGGGAAGGTATTCCCGCGCGGGCCCTTAGGGTCCGCACGCAGACAGGTGCCCGCCTTGCCCCCGGTGGTCCCGGGCATCCAAATCCGTCTCGGCCAACGTCATCGTATTTCCGTCCGCGAGTACTTGGTCTCCTGCTCCCTGGTGCCGTGCTGCTGGCGGGGTGCCGCAAGGGGGGACCATCGGGGCCTCCGCCTGGCGCTCCGGAGGTCGCCACGACGACCATCCACGCCCAGCAGGTCGTGCTGACGAAGGAGTTGCCCGGACGCACCGCTCCGTTCCTGGTGGCCGAGATCCGCCCCCAGGCGAGCGGCATCATCCGGAGGAGGCTCTTCACGGAGGGCGCGGATGTCCAGGCCGGCGATGTGCTCTACGAGATCGACCCGAGCAGTTACCAGGCGGCCTACGCCAACGCCGAGGCTGCGGTGGCCGCGGCCAGGGCCAACCACGCCACCGCGCTGTCGGCACAGAGCGGCGCCCGCGCCAACCAGGCCAATGCAGAGGCCGCGGTGGCCGCTGCCAAGGCCGGTCACGCGGCGGCCCTGGCTGCCCGCGACGCCTCTCAGGCTGCCATCGTCGTAGCCCGGGCCGCACGAGTCCGTGCCGAGGCCAATGCCGTGCCCCTCCGTCTGCGGGCGGCGCGTTTTGCGGAACTGGTGACCGCCAAGGCTGTCAGCCAACAGGACTACGACGACGTGTCCGCCGCCCTGCAACAGGCCGAGGCCGGGGTCGAGAGCGCCGCGGCGGCGATCCTGGGTGCCGAAGCCGACCTGGGCCGGGCGGCGGCCGCGGTCCAGGTTGCGGAGGCCGAGATGCAGCGCGCCGCGGCGGGAATCCAGGCTGCCGAGGCGGATATCGAGAGTGCCGCGGCCGCGGTTCAGGCCGCCCTGGCGGGGGTACAGAGTGCTCAGGCGGGCCTCGATGCGGCGCGGATCAACCTCGACTACACGCGCATCACGGCGCCCATCGCCGGGCGCATCGGCCGCAGCACGGTGACCACCGGCGCCCTGGTGAGCGCCCATCAACCCATCTCCCTCGCCACCATCCAGCAGCTCGATCCCATCTACGTCGACGTGCCCCAGGCCACGGCGGACTGGCTGCGCCTGCAACGGCGGCTGGCCGATGGCCGGCTCTCCCACAACGGGACGCAGAGCACGGTGAAGCTGATCCTCGAGGACGGGCAGGCGTACCCGCACGAAGGAACGCTCCAGTTCCGCGAGGTGACCGTGGACCCGAGCACCGACTCCTTCATCCTCCGGATGGTCTTCCCGAATCCGGACCGGGTGCTGCTGCCGGGGATGTTTGTGCGGACCGTGGTGGAGGAAGGGGTCAATGAGGAAGCGATCCTGGTGCCGCAGCAGGCGGTTTCGCGGGATGCGAAGGGCAATCCCTTCGTGATGGTCGTGGGTGGGGAGTCCAAGGCCGAAATGCGGATGGTCGCCATGGACCGGGCGGTGGGCGACCGTTGGCTGGTCACCTCGGGTCTGGCCGCCGGCGACCGGGTCATCGTCGAAGGGCTCCAGCGCGTCCGACCCGGCGTGACGGTGCGGGAAGCCGCCCCCGGCGCCGGCGCCCGGCCGCCATCGCCCCCCGGCGCCGCCGCTGCAGAAGCCCCCGCGGCGAACTGAGGGAGGATCAGGATACCATGCTCTCGATGTTCTTCCTCGAACGCCCGGTCTTCGCCTGGGTCGTCGCCATCTTCATCATGCTGCTCGGGGTGCTGGGCATCTACAACCTCCCCATTGCCCAATACCCGAACATCGCTCCCCCATCCATCGCCATCGACGCCTTCTACCCGGGGGCTTCGGCGGAAACGGTCGAGAACAGCGTCACCCAGCTCATCGAGCAGAAGATGACCGGGCTGGACGGGATGCTGTACCTCTCCTCGACCAGCGATTCGTCGGGCAGCTCGCGCATCGAGCTGACCTTCGCCCCCGGGACCGACCCGGACATCGCCTGGACCAAGGTCCAGAACCGCCTCCAGCCTGCCATGGCAAGTCTGCCGGAGGTGGTGCAGCGGACCGGCGTCAACGTCAACAAGGCGACGCGCAACTACCTCATTCTGGTGGGGCTGGTTTCCGAAGACGGCAGCATGGACTCCTACGACATCGGGGACTACATGCAGTCCAAGGTCGAGGGGGTCCTTGCCCGTGTGCCCGGCGTCGGCGAGGTCCAGCTCTTCGGCTCCCAGTATGCCATGCGCGTCTGGCTCAACCCCGACAAACTCGTCGACTACCGCCTGACCGTGACCGAGGTGATCGTCGCCCTGCGCGCCCACAACGTCGAGGTCTCCGCCGGGCAGTTCGGCGGGGCGCCGGCCGTCCCGGGGCAGCGTCTGAATGCCTCCATCGTCGTCCAAAACCTGCTCCAGACCCCGGAGGAGTTCGCCGCCATCCCGCTGCGCACGAACCCGGACGGGTCCATCGTGCGGGTGCGGGACGTGGGGCGCACCGAGCTGGGGACATCCGTCTACGACATCGAGCCGCGCTACAACGGCAGGCCTCTGGGCGCGCTGGCCATCCGGCAAACCCCCGGCGCCAACGCCCTGACCACGGCCAACGCCATCAAGGCGAGAATGGAGGAGCTGAGCCGCAACTTCCCGCCGGGGCTGAGGGTGGTGTATCCCTTCGACACGACCCCGTTCGTCAAGGTGGCCATCGGCGAAGCGGTCAAGGCGCTGCTGCAGGCGATCGTGCTGGTGTTCCTGGTCATGTGGCTGTTCATGGGCAACATGCGCGCCACCCTGATTCCCACCATCGCGGTGCCCGTGGTGCTGCTCGGGACCTGTGCCGCCCTGAGCGTCTTCGGCTACTCGATCAACATGCTGACCATGTTCGCCATGGTCATCGCCATCGGGCTGCTGGTCGACGACACCATCGTCGTGGTCGAAAACGTGGAACGGCTCATGACCGAAGAAGGGCTCTCGCCCCGGGATGCCACCGCCAAGTCCATGGGCCAGGTCACCAGCGCCCTGATCGGCTTCTGCCTGGTGCTCTCCGCACTCTTCGGCCCCATGGCGTTCTTCAGCGGCTCGACCGGCATCCTCTACCGCCAATTCTCCGTCACCATCGTCACCTCGATGCTGCTGTCGGTGGCGGTGGCCCTGATCCTGACCCCGGTGCTGTGCGCCAATATCCTGAAGCCGGTGGTGAAGGGGCACGAGGCGGCGGAGGTCGGAATGCGATTCCTGCGTCCCTTCTTTCTCTGGTTCGACCGGGGTTTCTACCGCTTCCGGGACGGTTTCGTGGCGCTGGTCGGCTACGGCCTGGCCCGCATGGTGCGTCTTACCGTTGTCTACATCCTGATCGTGGTCGGGCTGGTGGTCATCTTCAGGCGCATGCCCACCAGCTATCTTCCGGACGAGGACCAGGGCATCCTGCTGTGCCAGGTCATCATGCCGACGGGTTCGACCCTCGAACAGACCAAGGCCGTCGCGGACCGGGTGCGGGCCCACTTCATGGACCATGAGAAGGAGGCGGTCGAGTCCTGCGCCACCATCACCGGCGTGGGCTTCTCCGGGCGCGGACAGAACAACGCCATGGTCTTCGTGAAACTCAGGGACTGGGACCTGCGGGAGCGGCCGGATCTGAGGGTCAAAGCCGTTGCGGGCCGCGCCATGGCGGAGTTCTCGCGGATCCGCGGCGCCATGGTCTTTGCCTTCCCTCCGCCGGCCATCGCCGAACTGGGCGTCTCCACCGGCTTCGATTTCCAGTTGGTGGACCGCGCCGGACACGGCCACGAGGCCCTCATGCAGGCCCGCAACCAGCTCCTCGGCATGGCGGCCCAGGACTCGAGACTGGTCAAGGTCCGGCCCAACGGCATGGAGGACGTGCCGGAGTACCGCGTCGACGTGGACTGGGAGAAGGCCGGCGCCCAGGGGCTGTCCATCAGCGCCATCCACACGACCATTTCGGCCGCCTTCGGCAGCGCCTATGTCAACGATTTCATCCAGGGGGGACGCATCAAGCGGGTCTATCTGCAGGCCGATGCCCCCTACCGCATGCTGCCTGCGGACCTGGACCGGCTCTACGTCCGCAACCTGGGCGGCAGGATGGTGCCCTTCGCCTCCTTCGCCACCGGCCGCTGGACCAGCGGGTCCCCCCGCCTCGAACGCTTCAATTCGTTCCCTTCCATGAGCATCTGGGGCGAGCCGGCGCCGGGAAGGAGTTCCGGGGAGGCGATGCACGCCATGGAGGAACTGACCGCCCGGCTGCCCCAGGGCTACGACAGCGACTGGACCGGGCTTTCCTACCAGGAACGTCAGGCTTCGGCCCAGACCGGCCTGCTGTACACTTTCTCGGTCCTCATCGTCTTCCTTTTCCTGGCGGCCCTGTACGGGAAGTGGGACATTCCCATCGCGGTGCTCTTGATCCTGCCTTTGGGCGTCGTTGGCGGTCTGGCCGCCTCGACGCTGCGCGGGCTGCCCAGCGACGTGTACTTCCAGATCGGGCTCCTGAATACTCTCGGGCTGGCGACCAAGAATGCCATCCTCATCGTCCAGTTCGCCATGGCGGAGGTCGCTGCCGGGCAGGGGCTCATCCATGCGGCGCTCCGGGCGGTGCGGCTGCGGCTGCGCCCGATCCTGATGACGTCGCTGACCACCGGGCTGTCCGTGCTCCCCCTGGCCTTCAGCACCGGCGCGGGCGCCGGCGCCATGAAGGCCATCGGCACCGCCGTGCTCGGAGGCATGATCACGGGGACGCTGCTGGTGGTCCTCTTCACACCCCTGTTCTACGTCGTGATCGAGAAGACGTTCGGCAGGAAGCGCAGGAACCGTACGTCCCCGGTCCCGGGCAGTGCGCCGGCCCTGGAGGCAACGCCGTGAACCACGCCATCACCCTTGTCGCCGCCATCGCCGCCGTTTTCGCGCTGAGCGGCTGCACCCTGGCCCCCACATACATCCGGCCCGAGGCACCCGTCCCCGGCGACTGGCCCACGGGTCCGGCATACTCGGAAACGACGCCCGCGCCGGGGGCGCCGACCGCCGCCGAACTCGGCTGGCGCGTCTTCGTCACCGACGGCAGGCTCCGGCAAGTCATCGAGGCAGCCCTGGCCAACAACCGGGACCTGCGCCTGGCCGCCCTCAACGCGGAGATGGCGCGGGGACTGTACGGCGTCCGTCGCGACGAACTCTATCCTTCGGTCTATGCCACCGCCGAGGGTGGCGAATCCCGCGCCTCCGCCGATCTCACCGCCCCCGGACAGCCCCGAACCACGGAGAGGTACCACGCCGACCTCGGCGTCCTCGCATGGGAAATCGACTTCTTCGGCCGCATGCGCAGCCTCAGCGACGAGGCCCTCGAGAAATACCTTGCCACGGCCGAGGCACGCCGGGGTGCGGCCATCCTGCTGGTCTCCTCGGTGGCACATGCCTACCTGGCCCTGGCCGCGGACCGCGAGGGCCTGGCCCTGGCCGAACGCACCTTCGAGACCCAGAGGGCCGCCTACGAGCTGGTGCAGCGGCAGCATGACCTCGGCATCGCGACGGAACTGGACCTGCGCCGGGCCCAGATCCCCATGGAGGCGGCCCGGGGCGACATCGCCCGCCATACGCGGCTCGCGGCAGAGGACGAGAACGCCCTCCGCCTCCTGGTCGGCGCACCGGTTCCCCCCGCTCTGCTGCCGGCCGGGATGGACCACATCGGCCCCTTCGCCGACCTGTCCCCGGGCGTGCCCTCCGAGGTGCTCCTGCAGCGCCCCGACATCCTGGCGGCGGAACACGGACTGAAGGGCGCGCAGGCGCTGATCGGGGCGGCCCGGGCCGCCTTCTTTCCGCGCATCTCCCTGACCACCACCCTTGGTACGGCGAGCGACGAACTCATGGGCCTGTTCGGTTCGCACACGGGCACGTGGAGCTACGCGCCGCAGATCGTCATGCCGATCTTCGATGCCCGCACCTGGGCCGCTCACCGGGTCAGCAAGGTGCAGCGGGACATCGCCCTGGCGCAGTACGAGAGAACGATCCAGACCGCCTTCCGGGAAGTGGCCGATGCCCTGGCCCTGCGCGGCACGGTGGACACGCAGGCCGCCGCGCAGGAAGCCCTCGTCGCCGCCCTCGAAACGACCCACAGACTGGCCCTGGCCCGCTACGAACAGGGACTGGACAGCTACCTGGGCGTGCTCGATGCCCAACGCTCGCTCTTTGCCGCGCAGCAGGGCCTCGTCTCCCTCCGCCTGGCCCAGCTCAGCAGCCGGGTCAGGCTCTACGAGGTCCTCGGGGGCGGCGGAGAGACCCAAGCCGCCACCACCGCACCCCGCTGATCCGGAGGCGGCTCCCCCGTACCGGCCGGCGCGCAAGTAGGTGCCACGAGCCGAGTGGCACAATCCCATCCCCAAGACAGTCGCGCTCGGCTCGCGCGACCTACCTCC
>JAFGRS010000755.1 GCA_016935045.1 Lentisphaeria bacterium
CGGGTATGCCCGCTGCGCTCGCGCCTTGCCAGGAACCGGGATTGGCTGCAGCAAAATGGGAAGGTATTCCCGCGCGGGCCCTAAGCATGCGGATCACAGGGCGCGCGCACGTGGAGCGCCCGGAGGAGATGCGCTGGAGCCCGCCGCCTGCCTGTGCGTCGCACGCAGACAGGTCCTCGGCGGTATGCCGAACCCATGCAGGTACGGCGGCGGACGACCGCCGCCGGCGGAAACGCTGCAGGCACACGCTGGGTGTGCAGCGGAGGACAGATGGCAGAGCGGACGGTAGTGATCACGCGGCCGGAGTACGTCAAGGCGCAAGCGTGGTTCGAGGCCCAGGCGGACATTGCCTTCGTGGTGTGCGAACCGGACGAGGCAAGCGTCGCCGGCACGGTGCGGCGCTCCGGGGCCCGGGCCGTGATCCTGGGGGTCGAGAAGTACCACGGCCCGCTGTACGAGGTCTTGCCCAGGGGAGGAATTCTGTCGCGCTTCGGGGTCGGGCACGACGGGATCGACAAGGCCCGTGCCACCGCCGCGGGACTCCTGGTGGCCAACACCCCGGGCGTGCTCGAAGACGCGGTTGCGGAACACGCCATGGCGCTGATGCTGGGGCTGTGCCGCGGCCTGGCGCCCTGCGTGCGGGGCATGGATGCGGGACGCTGGGAACCCCGGCTGGGCCGGGAATTGCGGGGGAGGCGTCTGAGCGTGGTGGGCTGCGGCGCCATCGGCAGGCGCGTGGCGCGCATCGCGAGCCGCGGCTTCGGCATGTGTGTCGGCGGGGTCGACCCGCGTGCCCTGGACCCCGCGGAGTTGGCCCGGGACTGGGGCATCGAGACCCTGACGGGCGAGTTCGCGGCCGGGGTCGCGGAGGCGGATGTGGTCAGCCTGCATGTCCCATCGGTACCCGAGACCCGGCACCTCCTCTGCGCCCGGACTCTTGCCGCCTGCAAGGCGGACGCCTGTCTCGTGAACACGTCCCGCGGTGCCGTGGTGGACGAGTGCGCCCTCTACGACGCGCTCCTCGCGGGCCGCCTGGGGGGTGCCGCGCTGGACGTGTTCGAGGTGGAACCCTACGTCCCCGGAGACCCGGCGAAGGATCTGCGCAGACTGCCCAATGTCCTGCTCACCCCACACGTTAGTTCGAGCACACAGGAGGCCTGTCTGCGCCTGGCCGCCGCCTCCCTCGCGAACGTGAGGCGGGCATGGTCGGGGCAGGTCGGGAGGGTCAGCCTGGTCAATCCGGAGGTCGTCGGCAAGGAGCCTGTGCGATGAGTCAGACCGTGGTCGTGAATGTGCCGAAGCTGTACGAGAACATGGGCGAGGCCACCATCGGCCCGTGGCGTGTGGCGGCCGGCGACACGGTGCGGGAAGGCGACGTCCTGCTCGAACTGATCACCGACAAGACGGTGGCGGAATTCGAGGCCCCGGCGGCGGGAGTGGTGCTGGCCCTCTATGCCGCGGAAAAGAGCACCGTTCCCATCGGCTATGCCCTCTGCGCCATCGGCGAGGAGGGCGCCGCGCCCCCGGACGTGCGTGCCTCGAACGAGGCCAAGCTCGCCGCCCATGCCAGCGCGGCCTCGCTGGACCTGAGCGTGCTGGACCGGGGCGCGTCCGCCCCCCCCAGGCGCAGCTACCGGGTGGCCCCCGCGGCCCGTTTCCTGGCCCGGAGCCGAAACGTCGACCTGGATGCCGTGGCGGCAGCCTGCGGCAAGGACGTCATCCACCGCCAGGACGTCGAGGCGTTCCTGGCCGCCGGCGAAACCCCGGCCCCCGCCGAGGACACGCCCCGCCCGAGGGAAGCCCCCGCGCCGGCGGCTCCGGCGCCCGTCCCGACGGCGGATCTGAAGGGGAAGGTGGCGATCGTGACGGGCGCCGGCGTGGGCATCGGCGCGGCCATTGCCAGGGGTCTGGCGGCGTCCGGGGCAACGGTGGTCGTGCATGCGCACACGCACCTCGATGCGGCCTCGGCGCTCGCGGCCGAACTGTCCGAGGGGGGAGCTGCCGCGGTGGCGCTGTCGGCGGACCTGGCGGATCCGGGGCAGTGCAAGGGCCTGGTGGACGCCGCGCTCGAACGTTTCGGGCGGGTCGACATCCTGGTGAACAACGCCGGGGTCCTGGTGGACGCGGTGGTTTCCTTCATGACCGACGCCCAGTGGGAGCGCGCCCTTGCGGTGAATCTCTCGGCACCCTTCTTTCTGACCCGGGCCGTCGCCATGTCCATGGCGCGGCAGCGCGGGGGGCGCATCGTGAACATCGTCTCGGATGCGGGGCGCATGGGCTCGGCCAACCGCTCGAATTACGCGGCGGCCAAGGAAGGCCTGGTGGGCTTCACGCGCTCGGTGGCGCGGGAAATGGCCGGCCTCGGGGTGCGGGTCAACGCGGTGAGCCCCGGTTTCATCGAGACGGCGATGACGGCCGGCCTTTCGGACCGCAAGCGGCAGGACATTCTCAAGGAGATCCCCGTTCGGCGCCTGGGGCATCCCGAGGAGGTCGCCGCCCTGGTGGTGTTCCTCTGCGGTCCGGCGGCGGATTACATCACCGGCCAGGTGATCAGCGTCGACGGCGGACTGTTCATGGGATAGCCTCAGAAGTCATCACACGGCCTCTCGCGGGACGGAAAACCGGATGACACCGGGCCACCCTGTCGCCGAGGGACGCCAGAAAGGTCCTCGGCCGTCACGGAACCGCTTGGTCCGCGAGTAGGGCGGGGGCGCTGGACCCGCGCCTCCGCGGATTCCGGCCGCTTGGTCCGCGAGTAGGGCGGGGGCGCCGAACCCGCCTCCGCGGATTCCGGCCGGAGCGCAAGGTCCCGGCCGTCTGCAGGGCGGACCGCAGGGGGGTCATCCGCGGCGGGATCGGGCGATAGCGGCGGCGATGCGGGCGCCCACCTCGTGCTTGCTCAGGAGAGGCAGCTCCACAACATCGCCCTGGCGGGCCAGGAGCGTGACCCGGTTGGTCTCGGTCTCGAAACCG
>JAFGRS010000756.1 GCA_016935045.1 Lentisphaeria bacterium
GGCGGTGGCACGGACTGTCCGGAAAACACCCCGGGGCGGCGGGGGAGGAGGCCTGTTTTCCGGCCGCGGCGGTGGCACGGACTGTCCGGAAAACACCCCGGGGCGGCGGGGGAGGAGGCCTGTTTTCCGGTCGTGGTAGCGGTCGGGTGTCCGGAAAACGGTCCCCCGGGAGGCGGGCGGGATCGTCTCTTGCGGGGGGCCATGGCCATGCTGATGCAGAAGAGGGTCGGGGGTTGCTCGCCGGGATCGTTGGTCTGGGCCTTGGGTGCTTTTCCGGCCGGGGCTCCGGGGTCGGGACGCCGGTGCCGGCCGGAGCCCATGCGGCCGACTCGTTGCTGTCCCCCGGGGGCGGCTCGCGATGTTGCCGGCTGCCCGGTGGACGTCTTCGGCTGCGCAGGGCCAGCGAAGCTCCGCCTCAAACCGCCCAGGACGCCCCGAGAGGCACATAGGGTGCCCTCGCCAGGCAACGCCTTGTGACCTGCGTCGCTTCGCTGATATGCGGCGGGCACCCGGGGCATCCCGCCGCTTCGGGACTGCGGCACCAGTTGGGATGCCTGGAGACGAGGCTCGTAGTACCGGCTTCAGCCGGAATCCCAGGCTCAATCTGAGACCGCCTTGAGGCGGGACTACGAACCTGGGACTGGCGTATGGCACGGCTCCAGAACGTCCACGTCAAGGCTGTCTGATGTATCGTCCCGACATAACCCGTGAACTTGCCTCGACTGTGTAGTAGCGGCGCCTAGGAAGCGCCGCCAGGGTCAGCGCAGCATGACCTGGCCCCCGGTGACGGGGATGGCCTGACCCGTTTCGTACTCCTGTTCGACGCAGTAGAGGATTGCCTTGACGACGTCCTCCGGAGTGCATCCCCGCCCCATGGGGACCTTGGTTTCGTATTCCCGGCGCACATCGGCGATGGTCCTGGCGCCCGGCACCTTGCCCGTGCGCAGGTACTGAACGAAGAGACCGTTTTCGGGATCGCTCCACAGGGGGCCGTCGAAGTAGTTTCCCGGGCAGATGCTGTTGACCTTGATGCGGTCCTCGATCAGCTCCTTGGCGAAGCTCTGGGTCAGCCCGATGGTGCCGAATTTGCTGCCTGCATAGGCGGCATTGCGGTTGCTTCCTTCGAGTCCGCTCTTCGAGTTGATCTGGATGATGTCGGTCCAGCCGGTGGAGCCCTCGATGGCCTGGGCCGCCATGACCGGGGCGGCGTGTTTCACGCAGAGGAAGTACCCGGTGTAGTTCACCCGCGTCACCAGGTCCCAGTCGGCCCTGGCCATGGCCTTGACGGAACCGGCCCGCAGGACCCCGGCGTTGGCCACCAGGACGTCCATTCCCCCACACTCCCAGACAATGCGGCGCACCATCTCCTGGACGCTGGCCTCGTCGCCCACGTCCACGACGACGGCCAGGGCGCGGTGTCCGCCATGGAGGGCGTTGATCTCGTCGGCTACGGTGCGGGCCCCCTCCTCGTTGAGGTCCGCAACCACGACGACGCCCCCTGCCGCGGCAAGCCCGCGGGCGATCCCCAGGCCAAAGCCCTGGGCAGCCCCCGTCACCACGCAGACGCGGTTTGCCAGGCGACCCTCCCCGCTACCCGCGGCGCCCACCTTCCTGCGGTAGGACTCCACTTCCCAGTTCTCGATGAAACCATACTGCTTCGCGGTCAACAGGTTCGGGCCGCCAAAGGCATGCGTGAGCTGCTGTACGCGCGCGGCATCCCGGGCCGCCGTCGCCGCGGCCCGGGCGTCCTTGAGCGTCGCACCGGCGCAGAACACTGCCTGGCCGGCCTTGCTCACGACCTTGGGGTCATAGCCCCGCGCCTTGCGGAAGTCAGCCAGGTCGTCGGGGGACCCGGTACACTCCAGGGCAAAGCTCTTCGCGTACACGATATGGTCGGGGGTGAGGGGCCCATGGGCCGGTTCGAAGGGGGCGCTGACGGTCACGATGGCACGCCGGCCGGCCGTACCCAGCAGGGCGCGGACCACCGGGGAGCGCTCGAGCACGAAGGCTTCGTCGGCGGGTCCCGTCTGCAGCGTCGTGGCGATCCCGGCCCGGCTATAGGCATCTCCCAGGCGGTCGATCATGTCGTCGTACAGGGCCTGGATCTCCCCCAGGGTGTCTGCGGCCACGAAGACCCCGTGATTCTGGAGGAACAGCACGTGGGGCGGTCTGCCCGTCTCCGCCGCGGCTGCCTGGAGGGCCTTGCGGACAACCAGGGAGAGGGTGGCCCCCGGATTGCAGTAGTCGAGCCACAGCGCGTTGGGAAAGAGAAGGTTGCAGGCGGACCTCCCGTCCCGGGCACAGGTCATCCCGTTGACCAGGGGCGGATGGAGATGGACCACGAAGGCATACTCGATGGCCTCGTGCACGGGCGCCTCCACCGAAGCCCGGCCGGAACCCGGGGGACGGACAGCGGCCTCCATCAGGGCCTTGACGGCGGCCTCCCTTTCCCACACCTCCGCGGGCAGCTTCTCGGTGAAGATGCGGCGCAGGGCCGTCCGTTCGAGCGTGACGAACTGCCCGGGCTGGATCTCGGCCAGCGCCACGCCGCTGGGTTTGATGTGGAGGGTGTCCTCGGTTTTGAAGGAGGTATTGCCGCCGCCGAGGAAGACGAAATCCGGGTCCGCGCCGTAGGCCCTGGAAAGCGCGGCCAAGTCATCGAGTTGGCGCATGCTGTCGCCTTTCACCGTTTTGTCGGGTTCGTTGCCGCAGGTGCTCCGCGGCGGTTGGACCTGCCGCGGGCCCGGGCAACGGGGACCCAACCGCGACAGGGAAAGGGAAACCTATTCGTTCCCCGTCGGAATGCAACGGCACGCGGCCTTGGTGCAGGGCTGTTCCAGGATCCGGCGAATCGGTTCCCGCCGCCACTGTCCTTGCGGCAGTGGAGCGCCGATCCGGGGTGAAGGAGGAAGGCCGCGCCCCCTCCCCGCCCTCCGATCGGCGCTCCACCGGGACAAGCCCGGCGGCGGCGTTGGGATTTTGAAACAGCCCTGGAGGCAAAGGGCAATGGGGCAGTGAAACTCGCGAGTGGTTCGGGATGCGGCTCCGCGGAGCGTCGCCCTCCAGGGGAACCGGCTCCGCGGAGCGTCGCCCTCCAGGGGAACCGGCTCCGCGGAGCGTCGCCC
>JAFGRS010000757.1 GCA_016935045.1 Lentisphaeria bacterium
GGCATGGGGACCTACGGAGCTGACATGCGCCCTGCGTTGCCGGGATGCCTTGACAATCCGCAGCGACGGCAGGAAGGTTCAGCAGGAAACCGTCGGCGCCGGCGCCCCGGCACCCTTCGGCTTCCTGCCTTGGCGTTCCATCATGCCAGGAGTTCATGCACATGCAAGCGCCGATCCGGGTCGTCACGGAGGGTGTGGTGAAGAAAACGGTCCTTCTCCCGCCAGGAGCGGACAACCCGCGCAACAGCGAGGGCGCGTTCGTCTGCCTGCGGGATGGACGTGTGCTGTTTGTGTACAGCCACTTCACCGGCGGCCGCGGCGATCACGCCGCCGCCTTTCTGGCCGGGCGGTTCTCCGCCGACGGCGGCGAGACCTGGTCCCGGGAGGATGTCGTGATCGTCCCCAACGAGGGCACCTGGAACGTGATGTCGGTGTCGTTGCTGCGGTTGCCGGATGGGCGGATCGCGCTGTTCTACCTGTGCAAGAACTCCCTCGAGGACTGTCGACCCGTGATGCGGGTCTCCAGCGACGAAGGCGCCTCCTGGAGCGAAGCGGTGGACGTCATCGGGGAGGCGGATAAGGGATACTACGTCCTCAACAACGACCGGGTCATCCAACTCGACAGCGGCCGACTCGTGGCGCCGGTTGCTCTGCACAACCGGCCTGGCTGGTCCGGCCCCGACTGGGCGGGGGAAGTCACCTGCTATCTGTCGGACGACCTCGGGGCGAGTTGGCGCTGCTGTGCCACGCGGCAGCGGGGTTTCGGGCCTGACGGCAGGCGGGTGACGGTCCAGGAGCCTGGTGTGGTCCAGCGCGGGAACGGTGATCTCCTGATGTTCGTGCGCACGGACGCGGGGGTGCAGTACACCAGCCAGTCCGGGGACGGGGGCGAGACGTGGCCCCCGTTGGCGCCCTCGACGATCCGCTCACCCCTCTCCCCTGCCTCCATCAAGAGGATCCCGTCCACGGGCGAACTGCTCCTCGTCTGGAACGACCACAGCGATGTGCCCGATTCCCTGCGCGGGCGCCGTACTCCCCTGGCCGTGGCGGTCTCCCGGGACGAAGGCTGGAACTGGGTGGGGCGGAGGATCATCGAGGACGACCCCGAGGGCTGGTACTGCTACACCGCCATCGGGTTCTGCGGCGAACACGTGCTGCTGGCGTACTGCTCCGGGAAGCGCGCCCAGGCCCTTGCCACGACCACGATCACGCGGTTCCCGGTCCGCTGGCTCACGGAGGAGACTCCTTGACAGCGGCTGGGCCCGCCGTTACTATCAGGCAACGGAGGCGCCGGCGGGCGTTTCCGCGTGCCCGAGGACGGAGTTCCGGCTGCACCGAGGGCCGTGCCTGACCGATCCGGCATGCCTGCTCTCGGCACCGACAGGAGGATGCGACCATGGCGGCCCTGGCAATCGACGGCGGTCCGAAGACAGTAACCAACAAGCTGACCATGTGGCCACGCTTCGACGAGAAGGCCATCGCGGCGGTCGAGGAGGTCCTGCGCAGCGGCAAGGTCAACTACTGGACCGGGCCCCGGGGGATGCAGTTCGAGAAGGCGTTTGCCGCCTGGCAGGGCAGTCGCTTCGCCATCAGTGTGAACAGCGGCACCAGCGCCCTGCACGTTGCCCTTGCCGCCCTGGGCATCGGCCCCGGGGATGAGGTGATCGTGCCCAGCTATACGTTCATCGCCACGAGCTTCGCCGTGGTCCAGGCCGGCGCCGTGCCGCGGTTCGCGGACGTCAACATCGAGGACCACTGCATCAGCCTCGAATCGGCGGCCGCCCTGATCACCCCGCGCACCAAGGCCATCATCCCCGTGCACCTCTATGGCAACGTCTGCGACATGGATCCCCTCCTTGCCTTCGCGCGGGAGCACGGACTGGTGGTGATCGAGGACAACGCGGAAGCCTTCGGCGGCGAGTACAAGGGCCGGAAGACCGGGACCTGGGGGCACATGGCGGCCTGCAGTTTCTGCCAGAACAAGACCTTCACCACGGGTGGGGAAGGGGGTATGATCACGACCGATAACGACGATCTGGCCTGGGAAGCCCGGAGTTTCCGGGATCACGGCTACGACGTCAGGGAACGCCTCAACCTGCTGGAACTCGAGCAGAAATTGCCCTACATCCACAATCGCGTGGGCTGGAACTACCGCATGACCGAGATGCAGAGCGCCATCGGACTGGCGGAACTCGAACGGATGGACTCGTGGAATATGCCCACCCGACGCCGTAACGCCCGAATCGTGATGGACGCACTGCGGGACTTGCCCCAGATCCGCTACCTGCCCGTCGACACGCCGGAGCGCCGCAACGGCTGGTATGTCCTCGCGTTCAGCCTCGATATGGAACGGATGACCTGCGACATCAAGGGCTTCGTCGATGCGGCGGCGGCCGAAGGAGCGCCCTGCTGGAAGGTCTTCTGGCCGCAGTGCCACACCGAAAAGGCCTTCACCATGCGCCACGCGTTCGGCCGCAATGGTTTCCCCTTCACCTCGCGGGAGTACACGGATCCGGAGAGTGTGGCCTACGACCGGGTCGAAGTACCCAACGCCCGCTGGCATGAGAAGAGCACCTTCACCTGCTTCGCCTACCCTACATTCACGGAACAGGATATGGAGCAGATCGCGGCCGCTCTGGTGAAGGTCATCCGGGCCTACAGCCGCTGAACCATGCGGGACGGGGCAGCCCGCTCCGGTCGACCTCCCCGTCCGAGGCCGCCGGCGGTGGCGGGGCCCCGCCGGGGGGAGGGGGACACCGGCCGCACCGGGACCGCGGCGCGACAGGAGCACCTCGCATGAGCACAGTGACCTTCGCTGTCGTGGGCGCCGGCGGCATCGCCCGACGCAAGACCATCCCCGGCATGCTGCAGGCGGACAACATCCGTCTCGGCGCCGTCATGGACGTCGAGGGGGCCGCGGAGATCGCGGCGGAGTTCGGGGTGCCCCGGGCCTGCACCAGCCTCGACCAGGTCCTCGCCGACCGCGACATCCAGGCCGTCTACATCGCTACGCCCGTCTACCTGCACCGGGCCCAGGTCGAGGCCTGCGCGGCCGCCGGGAAGCACGTGCTGTGCGAGAAGCCCCTCGCCTTGACCCCGGCGGAGACGCAGAAGGCCGTCGCTGCCTGTCGTCAGGCGGGGGTGTTTCTGCAGGAGGGCTACATGATGCGGTTTCACGGCGCCCACCAGGCGATCCGCGGCATCATCGCCGCAGGCCGGCTCGGGCGCATCGTCAGCATGCGCGCCCAGCTCTCGTGCTGGTATCCTCCGATCGAGGGCGCCTGGCGACAGAAGCCCGCCCTGGGCGGGGGCGGCGCACTCATCGACATGGCCACCCATCTCTATGACCTGCTCCAGGTCTTTGCCGGCCCCATCCGGCGCGTGGTGGCGCTGACCGGTCATCTCGTGCAGGACTATCCCAGCGAGGATGCGGCCACCACCCTGCTCGAATTCGCCAACGGCGCCCAGGCCACGGTGGACACCTTCTTCTGCGTCCCGGACGACGCGAGCCGCAGCCGGCTGGAGATCTACGGCTCCCGGGGCAGCGTGCTGAGCGAGGGCACCGTCGGCCAGAGCAGGGGAGGCACCCTCGAGGGAATCCTCGACCTCGGGGATGCCAGCTATGACGCGGCGCAGAACAAGGACGTCGAACGGGGTTTCCGTCCCATCCCCTTCGCCGCGGCAGACCCCTATACGGCGGAGTGCAGCTACTTGGCCGACTGCATCCTGCGCGGCACGCCGCCCACCGAGAACGACGGGGACAACGCCCTGCGGATCGCCCACGTGACGGAACTGGCCTACGCTTCCGCCCGGGACGGTCGCGTGCGGGTGGTGTAGGTGTCGGGCGACGCGCTGCTCGGTCCAGCGGCCCGGCCGCGCACGGAACGGCCCCGGGGGATCGGCATCGGCGCGCCCCGCGGCGGGAAGCGTTGGGACCATGGAAGCGGTCATGTGGAAGGAAGGTTGAGCAGCCATGACACAGGCACATGCGACGGGCTCTGCAGGCATGGGGGCGCCCCCGGAGGGTCCCGGGTGGGTGTCCCTCTTCAACGGGCGGGACCTCTCCGGTTGGCGCCTACCGGAGGGGGACAACGGCCACTGGCAGGTCGTCGCCGGGGTCATCGACTACGATGCGCGTTCGGAGGCGCCCCTCGAAAAGCACCTGTGGACCCTCGAGGAATACGGTGACGTGGAGTTGCACCTCGAGTGGCGGCTGAAGGAAACCCCCGCCGAATACCCTATGCCGACGATCCTCCCGGATGGTTCCCTCAGGAAGGATGCGGCCGGGAATGTACTCACGGAGAACCGCCCCAATGCGGACAGCGGCATCTACCTCAGGGGCACGAGCAAAGCCCAGATCAACATCTGGTGCTGGCCCTGCGGATCGGGTGAGATATGGGGCTACCGAAACGACCCCACCATGGCGCCCGAAGTCCGTGCCGGCTGCGTACCCCGGGTGGCCGCGGACCGCCCGGTCGGTCAGTGGAACGCCTTTCGCATCCGCGTCTGGGGAGAACGGGTGCACGTCAGACTCAACGACAGGACCGTGATCGATGACGTGGTATTGCCGGGCCTGCCCCGCTCCGGGCGCATCGCCCTGCAGCACCACGGCGGCTTCAACGCGAAGACCCAGACTTACAGCGGGGCTTCGAGTCTGATCCAGTTCCGCAACATCCACATTCGACCCCTCCGCTGAAGGGCGCCGCGGAGGCGCAGACGTCCTTGCACGTCTGCTTAGGGTCCGCACGGAAGTAACTTCACATTTTGGCGAGGCGCCGCATGGTCATCCGCAAGGCACGAGGAGGGCGCATACCCTGAGGTATGTAAGCGACGAGGTAC
>JAFGRS010000758.1 GCA_016935045.1 Lentisphaeria bacterium
AGGAGCCTCGCACGCGCCCGTTGTGAGAGGTCATAGTGGAAGAAGAGCACGGTCTCGAGGACCCGGCGTCGTTCGGGGACATCGATGCGGTCGAGGCGTTTCGAGCGCGCATAGGCCAGGTTCTGGCGCAGGTTGGGGTCATTCGGGCTGTACTGTTCGGCGCGTCGGTAGTGGAGGATCGCGCGTCCCAGGTCTTCCATGCGGAAGTAGCAGTTGCCGATGTTGTAGTACAGGCGGCCGTTGTGGATGTTTCCCTCCCGGGCGATGCGCTCGAAGCGCAGGGCCGCCCTGCGGAACAGCTCCCTGGCTTCGTCGGGACGGGATTCGGTCGCTTCGTTCGCCTCCCGGAACAGCCTCTTCGCCTCGCTGTACAGGTCCGCGATCTCGCCGTCGGACAAGCCTTCTCCCCGCAGGGCGCCGACCGACAACAGCGCGCAGACCACAGCCCCGATGACCCCGGCACGTCTCACGAGAGACCTCCCTCGATGGCTGCCAGCAGCGTCCGCGCCGAGACAACCGGCTGCGGACGATCCCCCTCCACCGCACCTGTCCCCGCGTACCGCCCCGCTTCACAGGTCTCGAAGAGGCGTTCGAGGTCCGCCAGCACCCCCTCCGGCAGCCCCATCGCACGCAACGGGCCGGCCACGTCCCGGAAGACGAGTGCCCCCGGGCTCATGCCCAGCTTGGCGCCGAGGTACTGCCGCAGGATGTCCAGCACCCCGGCGTGGGGATCTTCCCCGCTGCGGGCCAGCCGGTCCAGACCGCGCCGGGCCCTGCGGCAGGCCGTTCTTGCCGCCCGTGCCGCCGGGTCGGAGCGTCGTTTTCTCCATGCCAGGGTCAGGGTCAGCAGGAGGGCATAGCCGACGGGCGGCGCCGCCAAGAGGCTGTTCCAGGCGGGTGTCCGGGCCCGGGCGGTCCAGCCGAAGTCCCGGTTTTCGAGTACGTCGAGGTCTTCGTAGTTGGCGGCGATGCCGCGGCTCCATGCCTGCAGGGTACGCCCGCCCGGCGCCACCGGGGCGCTGACGCCTTCGGCATCCTGGGCGGTGACGACCCTCACGGCCCGGACCGTGAGCGGGATCGGCGCCGTTTCGGCCACGCGGTAGGACTGGGCGTTCGAGTCGAAGTAGGGCAGCCGGATGGGCGGAATGCGGTTCACGTCGGGGTGTTTGGCGCGCAGGATGCGCTTGAACACCTTCAGGCGGCCGTCCACCGTCCCGGGTTCGGGATCGCTGATGCGGAAGTCCCGCACGAGTTCCGCGTTGGCCTCGAGGGGAGGGCCTTCCACCCTGTCGAGGTACTCCGGACCCGAAACGTAGAGCGTCAGGGTGATGGGGTCACCGACGTTGACGTCCGTGGGCTGGGCTTCGGCGCGCAGGTCGTACCGTCCCACATGGCCCGCGAAGTCCGCCGGACGTCCCTCTTCGGGGAGGTCCCGCACCATGAGGACGGCTTCGTCGGACTCGGCCACGGCCCGTCGATAGACCTTGCCGCGGTCGCGGTCCAGCATGCCGAACGGGAAGCCGAAGTCGCGGTCGTCGCGCTGTCGGTATCCCGCCAGCACTTCGCAGACGACCGTCGACTTGGGCAGCGCGAAGGTGCCCGCCCGCAGCGGGATCATGACCTGGTGGAAGGTCACCTGGACGACGTCCCGGCCTCCCAGACGGGTGCGCCGCTGCATGCCGAGGATCGGCTTGCCGTCCGGACGCTCGATCTGCAGGTACCGGTCGCGCAGGGCCGGGTCGATCTCCGGGGTCACCACGGGGAAATGGAAGTCCTTCTCCTGCAAGAGCGGCAGGCCGAACTGAAAGCCGCGGACATCCGTCCCGACGGTCCAGGTCCAGCTCACGGTCAGCGCTTCCCCCACCGTCACTTCACTCTTCGAGAGTTCCATGCTCAGGGAGAGCGTCCCGGGATCGACCTTGAGGGGTTCCCGGACGCGCACCTGGACCGGTTCGGTGAAGGCGGAACGGGCCCCCGCCCGCACGGTCAGGGACGGGATCGTGAACAGCCCCGCCGCCTTGGCCGTCAGTTGGTACACGAGAATGGTCTCGCGGGTGACGGCCCGCGTGACCTTGCCGTTCACAATCGAGATCTGGGTGCTGTTGTTCGACCGCGGTCCGGCGAACGCCACCGCGAAGTCCTTCGCCACCGCCGTCATCTCCGGCGGTTCGGGCTCCTCTTCGCCCGACACGCGGATCTGCAGCGTGAAGGGTTCGCCGGCAAAGACCTCCGTGGACTCGAGATGAACGCTGACCCGCAACGGCTCCTGCGCCAGGCAGGGGAGGGCAGCCCCCAACCCGACAAGGACAGCCAGACACAGGATCGCAACGCCCCGAGACCTGTTCCCGGAAGCCCCGCTCCCGTCACCAATCCCTGTCCACGGGCCGTATGGTGCTCTGCTCCATGGCACGGCGCTGCTCCCGGTGTTGCTTTTCTTCGTCCAATATGTCCCGGGCGTCCCGGTCGGCAAGGACCCCCCGACGCTGCTCCTCCTCATCCTCCTGGCCTTCCTGGTCCTCTCCCTGTTGGCCGTTCTGTGCCTGTTGCTGTTGCTGTTGCTGTTGCTGTTGCTCGCCCTCCTGTTCCTGCTGCTCCTGTCCCTCTCCCTGCTGCTGTTGCTGCTGTTGCCCCTGCTGTTGCTCCTGTTGCTGGTCCTGCCCGGGTTGGGTCATGCTTTCCAGGGCCTTGCGGAGTTCCTCCGCGGCCCGTGTTTGTGGCGGGACGGCTTCCTGGGGCAGGGCCTGTTCGAGGCTCTCTGCGGCCTGCTGCTGGTGATCCCGGGCCTGCCGCAGGTTCTCGAGTGCCGCGGGCGGCTCGGGAGGCGGCGTCGCGGGGGGCTGGGTCCCCATCTGCTGGGGTTGTGCGGCGGCCTGTGCCGCCATGGCGCCCAGTTGCTCGCCGAGCTTGCCGGTGTCCTCGCGCAGGGCATGCTGCTCATCGGCGAGGGTTTGGGACTCGCCGCGCACACCCTCCGGCGCGGCGCCCTTCTCCGCGCGGTCGGCAAGGTCCTGGCTCTTGGCGGCGGCCTCCTCCTGGCGCCGCAGCAAGTCCTGGAGCTTTTGCGCGAGCTGCTGCTGGGCCTGTTGCTGCTGCTGGCGTTGTTTCTGGGCGTCGAGGATGCTCTTCCAGAGCTTGCGGGCGACCTCGATGTTGGTCCGGGCCTGTTCCAGGTCGGGCCGTAGCGCCAGGGCTCCCCGGTAGCCGTCGATGGCCTTCTCGCAGGCTTCCAGGGCCTTCTTCGGATCGCTGTCCTCCTGCCGCCGCGCCTCCCGGAACCAGCAGTTGCCGATGTTGTAGCGGGCCTCGGCCTCGAAGTCCGGCGAAGGTGCCTTGGCCATGGCCTGTTCGAAGGCTTCCCGGGCCGCCTCGAACTCCTCGAGGCGGTAGTGAACCGTTCCCTGGTTGAAGCGGACGACCGGGGACTCGGGCTGCTCGACGTCGGCCTGGTCGTAGGCCTGCCCGGCGGCGGCATAGTCCCCCGCCGCGTAGGCCTCGTTGCCACGCCGCACCAGGCGGCGCGCCGAGTCCGCCCGGGACAGCGGTCCGAAGCACACCGCCAGACCCAGCCCGGCCAGGAACCATGCCGTCCCATGCCTCATGCCGGAAATCGCCTTCATGGTCGTCGCCTGCGTTCGCTCAAGGCCGTCTCCACGCAGAGCAGGAGGAACCCCGCGGCCAGAAAAACCTGGTACTTCTCCTCGTATCGCCGGATGGTCTGGGACTCGACCTCCCGTTTCTCCGCCGCCGCGATCAGGTTGGCATAGACCGTATCGAGGTTGATGGTGCCGGTGGCCACGGGGAGGTACTTGCCTCCCGGCGTGACGTTGACCATGCGCCGGAGGGTATCCGCGTCGAGCCTGCTGAACACGCGTTCGCCCTTGTACTCGAGCAGGGCGCGGCGGCCATCCTCGCCGGTGACCGGGATGGGTTCCCCTTCCCCCTCCGTGCCCAGGCCAACGGCAAGGAGCCGAATGCCCCGCTCGCCCACCTGCCTGGCCGCCTCCTCCGGAAAACTGTCGTGATCCTCGCCGTCCGTGATCAGCACAATGTCCTTGTACTTGCGCTGCTGATCGTCGAAGACCTCGTCCAGGGCCTTGCGCAGGGCATCCCCGATCATCGTGCCGCCGCGGGAGACGGTCTGCGTGTCGACCTGGTTGAGCATCATGCGGAAGAAGCCGTAGTCCAGAGTCAGCGGGCAGATCACCGCGGCGGTGCCCGCAAACACCACCAGGCCCACACGATCCCCCTCCAGCACGTCGATGCAGTCGCCGATGGCCAGCTTGGCCCGTTCGAGCCGGTTGGGACGCAGGTCCTCGGCCAGCATGCTGCGGGAGACATCCAGCACGAAGACCACGTCCCGGCCCTGGCGGCGCACCAGCTTGGGCTTCGGGTTCCACTGCGGTCGCGCCAGGGCCACGATCAGCAACGCCGCCGCCGAGAGCACCAGGGCCGCCTTCCAGCGCCGGCGCACCGGACTGACGCTGCGGCTGAGGCGTTCCACCAGCACCGGGTCCACAAACAGCCCCAGGGCCCGTCGCCGGCGCTGCGCCGCGTAGACGAAGACCAGGGCCAGCAGCGGCAGCCCCCACAGGAGGAACAACCACTGCACGTCCTGCCAGCGCACGTCGCTCATGGAATTCTCCGGAACAGCGTGCAGCGGAGCACCGTCTCGACAGCCAGGAGCACCAACGCCGCCCCGATGAAGCCCCCGAACAGCTCGCGGTAGTCCACGTGACGGACCGACTCGATCTCGCTGCGCTCCATGCGGTCGATCTCCCGGTAGACCTCTTCGATGCCGTGGGCATCCTTGGCCAGGAAGAACCTCCCCCCGCTGCGTTCGGCCAGCATTTCGAGGGTGCGGGTGTCGAAGCGGGAGCCGAAGGAGGGCAGCTTGATGGTCCCCAGGGGGGTGTTGACGACGCCCGCCGATTCGCCCCCGGTGACCCCGACGGCATAGATGCGGATCCCCCAGGACCTGGCCAGTTCGGCGGCCTCCTCGGGGGTGCGCCGGCCGCAGTTGTTCTCGCCGTCGGTCAGCAGGATGATGACCTTGCTCTTGATGGTGTAGGAGGCTTCGGACCCGACTTGCTGCCTGAGGGTGTCTTCCGCGGTCCGGAGCCGGGCCGCGGCCAGGGCCACGGCGTCGCCGATGGCGGTGCCGTCCTCGTCCCGGCGGCGTACGATCTGGACCTGTTCCAGGAAGTGGGTCAGGGCGCCGTGGCCGAGGGTGAGGGGGCAGACCGTGTCGGCATAGCGTGCGAAGGCGATCATGCCGATGAGGTCGTTGGGGCGTCCGTCGAGGTCCTTCCCATTGCCGTGGACGAACTCGGCGAAGACGGTCTTGACGACGTCGAGGCGACTCTGCATGACGCCCCGGAAGGAGAGTTCCTGGCGCATCGAGCCGGAGCGGTCGACCACCATCTCGATGGCGATCCCCCGGCTCGTGTCCCGGATCTGGACGTTGCCCTGCTGCGGCCGGGCCAGGGCCGCGACGATGAGGAGGAGGGCGAGGGCCCGGAGCATCCCCGGCACCCAGAGGAAGACCTGGCGCAGGGACTGGCCGGCACGGAGGGCATTGGCCACCGTCGAGAAGCGCAGGGCGCCGCGGCGTCGCTGACGTCCCCCGAGCCAGAGGACGAGGGGCACCAGGGCCAGCAGCAGGAAGGCGAGGGGGGATTCGAAACGGATCACGCTTCACCTCCCCCCGAAGGATTCGCGCCGGCGTCGGCCCGGGTCTGTTCGATGAAGCGCTTGCAGCAGTCGAAGGTCTGCTGAATCTGCTCCCCGCCGGGGACCAGCTCCGCGAACTTGACGAGATCACAGTGGATCAGGAACTGCCGCAGCAGCTCCTGGTGCTCGGAGCAGAGGGTCTCGCCGGCGCCCAACTCGGCCAGGAATTCCTCCGTGGTCCGCTCCGGAGCGTGCAGGTCGAAGCGGCGTTCGATGTAGCGCCGCAACACCCCCGACACGCCTTGGTAGAACTCCTTCACGCAACCCTTGGCAACCAGGTCCTCCGCCACCAGGGCACGCAGTTCGGCGTAGGCCCGCTCGTGCGCCGGCAGCACCACGGCCGAACCCCCGACCCGGCCCCGCCGGATACGCCGGATCCAGAGCGCCGTCAGCAGGCCCGCCACCACCAGGGCCACCCCCGGGAGCCACAGCCAACGGCGGCCCGGGCGCGGCAGACCGTGCGGCGGCAGAATGTCCTCGACGTCGAGGGCGGCAACCTCTTCGGGCAGCAGCGAGGTCACCGTCACCGTGAGTTCGGGGGTCTCCACCCGGTGCGCATCCGGTTCCTCCTCGCCCCGTTTCCCGAAGGTCACCTCCATGGCGGGGATGGTGTACTCCCCGGAGACCACCGGTTCGAGATCGTAGGTGCGCGTCTGCCGCAGCCGGCCCTCGCCGATCAGTTCCGGGTCCGTGGTCAGGGCATCCCGGATCAGGAACGCCTCGATGTCCTTGCCGAAGGTCGGGAACACCACCTCCGTGTCCTCGGGGAACTCGATCTCGAGTCTCAGCGCGAAGCGGTCCGCCAGGGTCATGGCGCTGCGGTCGAGGGTCACCCGTACGGTCACGGGCCCGCGAACGACCTCCCGGGTGACGGCGGTGGTCTCCGCCTCCGGCACCGGCGTGGTCCTGCCGCAGGAGGCGCCGAGGAGAAGCGCGGCGGCGATCCACAGGGCGCAGAGGAGCCGGGGCAGGGGGAAAACCCGATCCACCGCCTCCGGAAGCCGCCGTCCCCGGCGGTCGGCCTCTGGAGCCCGCCGTCCTCGGCGGTCGGCTGGAGCGGCCGCGTCCTCGCGGCCACACCCGGCGACGCCGGGCCGGTTGCGTTGCCGGGTCGGGCCGGCCGGGCCGGGGCCGCGTCTGGTTTGGTATTTGGCGAAGGTCATCCGGGTCTAGGGATTGCCGGGCTGCGCTGGAGGCGGCAGAGGCGGCGCTGTGAGTGCGCCGGCCGCGGCCGGGGGCGGCGCCTCGGGGACGCCGAGCACGCTCTGGTGCACCACCACGTTGAACTTGTCATACAGCAGGCGGATGAAGGCTTGCTCGACCTCCTGCTGTTTGCCGGCACGGAGTTGGCGGTAGGCTTCTTCCCGGGCTTCCTCGAAGGGGAGCTGGCGTTCGGGGATCCGTTCGAGAACCTTGACCACGTGCCAGCCGCGCTCGGAGCGGACGGGACCCGGCAGCACACTTCCAGCTTCGGCGGCAAAGACCGCCGCGCCGAGTCCCGCCACCGTCCCGATCCCGGGCAGGGAGTCGTTCCCCCGCGCCAGCTCCCCCGGCAGCACCCCGCCCTTGGCCGCGGTGGCGGCATCGGCGGAGAGCGTGCCCGCCAGGGCTTCGAAGGCCTGCCCCTCGGCAACGCTGGCGATGGCTGCCCGGGCCTTGTCTTCGGCGTCCATGAGGATATGGGCCAGACGCGCCTTTTCGGGTTCCCTGAAGCGGTCGGGCTGGGCGTCGTAGTAGAGGCGCACGTCGCTGGGTGTGATGGTCACCTTCGAGGCGATTTCGCGCTCCATCAGGCGGGAGGCGAGGATCGAGCGTTCGGCCTGCTTGAGCACCGCGCGCACCGACGGTTCGTTGGCCAGGCCGTCTTCCCGGGCCTGACGGTACAGCACTTCCTCGCCCAGGTACTGGGCCAGCAGACGCCGCCGCGCCTCGTTCCCCGAGAGCTGCCTGAGCATCTCGTCTTTGCGCTGGTTGAGCTGCTCGGCGGGCAGGAACGCCTCGTACTGGCTGAGCTGATTGGCGATGATCTGCTCGATGAGGCGGTCCAGGTCGGCCAGGGTCAGTTTCGTCGGGCCGATCTCCGCCACCACCGGGTCGGCGGCCGTCCCCTCGGCCCCCACGCTGGTACGCTCGGCGAGCTCGTGACGCAGGGCCGCAAACCGACCCAGTTGTTCGAGGCACTCCTGCACCCGGCGCCCGATCTCGCTCTCGAGGCGTGGCAGGCGGGCATGCTGCTCGGAACGATAGAGGGCCGCCAGGGCCTGCTCGTACTGCCCCGCCTCCTGGCGCAGCACCCCGATCCGGTACCAGATGTCGGCCGACTTTTCGGGATCGGCCTCCCGGGCTTCGAGATACTGCTGCCAGGCGGCCACCGCCTCGTCCGCCAGGCCCTGCTTCTCCAGCTTCAGGGCCAGTTCCCGCCGCGCGTCCAAGTCCAGCCCCCCGGGACTGATGGCGACAGCCGCAGCGGGGACGCGGACCCGCCACAGCAGGAGCGCGATGATCAGCAGATCCAATAACACCAGCAGCCATACCAGCGCATGCCCCCGACGGGGCGCGGCCGCGCGCTGCCCGTCGCCGGGTAGGGAGAAATCCAGTCCGTCCGCCATATTGTCTGCCCTTTTCTGTGGGTCCGGCCCGCCGTCGGAGCGGGGTATTCCCGCGGCCAAGCAGCCGCGGGTGCCGGCCGCTCCAGGCGCTATCGTCCCTGCCGGCGCTCGCGGCCGCGGAAGAAGGTCACCAGGCTGCGCACGTAGTCGCGGTCGGTGAAGACATCGATCTGGTCCACGCCCATGGAGCGGAAACTCTCGCTCAGGGCGCCCGACCGTTCCCGCCCCAGGCCCTCGTAGCGCCTCCGCACCGCGGCGCTGCCCGTGTCCAGCAGCACGATTTCGCCGGTCTCCGCATCCTCGATCTCGATCAGCCCCACGTTCGGCAGGGCCACTTCGCGCGGGTCCGTGATGGACACCGCAATCAGGTCATGACGGTGCGCCAGTGTCCGCATCGGACGGGCAAAGTCCCCGCCCAGAAAGTCGGACACCACAAACCCCACGCAGCGCCGCGGGATCACCCGCCCAAAGTACGCCAGCGCCCCCGCGATATCCGTCCGCGCCTGGCGGGGACGGAAATCCAGCACGTCGCGGATGAGCCGCAAGACGTGGCTGGTGCCCTTGGCCGGCGGCACGAAGTACTCCACCTGGTCGGTGAAGACGATCAGGCCGACCTTGTCGTTGTTCTTGATGGCGGAGAACGCCAGCAGAGCACACAGCTCCGCCGCCACCTCGTTCTTGAGCTTGCCGGAACTGCCGAACGCTCCCGATGCCGAAAGGTCCACCAGAAAGACAACCGTCAGCTCCCGCTCCTCGCGGTACCTCTTAATATGAGGCCGCCCCGTGCGCGCCGTCACATTCCAGTCGATGCTGCGGACATCGTCGCCGGGCTGGTACTCGCGCACCTCGTCGAATTCCATGCCGCGGCCCTTGAAGACACTGTGGTACTCCCCCGCAAGGACGTCGTTGACCGCCTTGCTGGTGTAGATCTGTATGTAGCGGATCTTGCGGGCCAGTTCCCTCGGGATCATGGCACATCCACACTGTCGAGGATCTTCTGCACGACGTCTTCGCTGGTTTTCTCTTCGGCTTCGGCCTCGTAGGTGACGATGACCCGGTGCCGCAGCACGTCCATGGCCACTTCCTTGACGTCCTGGGGAGTGACGTAGCCGCGGCCCGCCAGCAGCGCGTGCCCCTTGGCGGCCAGGGCGAGGAAGATCGTGGCGCGGGGGCTGGCGCCGTACCGGATCAGGTCCGCGATCTCCGCCAGGCGGTGGGATGCCGGGTCACGCGAGGCAGTCACCAGGCTGACGATGTACTCCTCGATCTTGCCGTCGACGTAGATGTCGTCCGCCAGACGGCGCAGACGCAGAACATCCCCCGGCTCCAGCACCGGGCTGACTCCGAGGTCCGGCTTGCTCACCGACATGCGGCGCAGGATCAGCAGCTCCTCGCCCGGAGCGGGGTAGCTCACCTTCAGCTTGAACATGAAACGGTCCACCTGGGCTTCGGGCAGCGGATAGGTGCCCTCCTGCTCCACCGGGTTCTGC
>JAFGRS010000759.1 GCA_016935045.1 Lentisphaeria bacterium
ATGCCTCAGTGAACGCCGGGAGGCTCGCGATACGCTCGCGCTCCAGGGGGATGGAACGCCCGCGGCCGCGCGGGCACTCGCGGGTTTCACTGAGGCGTTACCGGGCTCCGGGGCTGGTTCAAGGTCCCTACGCCGCCGCCGGGCTTGTCCCTGGTGGGGCGCCGACAGGGATCGGGATCGGTGCGGACCGGCAGGCAGAGCCCGGGCGAGCCGGGCGCCGCGTGGCGGCAATGTCCTGGGTACGGCCCAGGGACCGCGGGGAAAAGCACTATGACGTCCGAAGCCGGTTCCCGTATCGACGGCATCCCGCCGGGGAGGTGCCGGCCCCGTCTTACGGCGCTGCTGCTGGCCGCCGGCGACCTCATCGTCCTGACCCTCTGCAACGCCGCCGCGGTGTACGGCTACCTGGCCATCCGCGGCCGCTACGAACCGTCCCTCTACGGCCGGCTCTGGCCATGCCTTCTGCTGTTCATCCTCGCCTACGATGTGGTGGGCCTCTACCACGGTGTCGCCCTCTATCCGGGAGCCGGACTGGGACCCGCCGAAGAACTGCGCCGGGGCACCATCGCCACCTCCACCTGCTACGTACTGCTGACCTCGGTGACCTTCCTGGCCAAGACCTCGACCCACTATTCCCGAGCCGTCTTCCTCATCGCCTGGATGCTCAGTGTCGTCGCTCTCCCCTCCCTGCGAGGCGTCCTGCGCCATTTCTTCGCGCGCCGGTCCTGGTGGGGCGCTTCCTGCCTCGTCCACGGCTGTGGAGCAACCGCCCAGCGCATGCTCAGAATCCTGCGCCGACACCCGGACTACGGCCTCAAACCCGTGGCGCTGCTGGCGCCCGACGCCCCCACGAACCGCACCCATATCGAGGGCATCCCCATCCTGCGGCGACAGGATGACGTCCCCTTCCTGGCACGGCAGGGCATCCACTATGTCATCGCCGCGCCCTGCGACATCACCACCGAGACCCTGCTCGCCTTCATCGAAGGCCCGGGCCGGCACTTCCGCCACATTCTGGTCGTGCCCCCCGACTTCGGCCACTCCGGCATCTGGGCCAGCGCCCGCTGCATCGAAACCGTCCTCGGACTCGAAATCCGCCAGAACCTGCTCCTCCCCTTCCCCCGCGCCTGCAAACGCTGCATCGACCTCGCCGTCGTCCTCGCGGCCACGCCCGTCCTCCTGCCCCTCACACTGGCCATCGCGATCCTCGTGCGCCTGACCTCCCCGGGACCCGCCTTCTACAGCCAGGCCCGCCTCGGACGCGACGGGCGCCCGTTCCGCATGTGGAAGTTCCGCACCATGGACACCGCGGCGGAACAGATCCTGCGGCATCACCTCGAAGCAAACCCCGAAGCCAGGGAGGAATGGGAACGCACCCGAAAGCTCCGCCATGACCCCAGAGTCACCCCCCTCGGCGCCTCCCTGCGACGCCTCAGCCTCGATGAACTGCCCCAGTTCTGGAACGTCCTCCTGGGCAATATGAGCCTCGTGGGACCCAGACCCATCGTCCAGGCGGAAACCCCCCTCTACGGCGAGATGATGGGACTCTACACGCGTGTCAGACCCGGCCTCACCGGACTCTGGCAGGTCTCCGGACGCAACGCCATTCCCTTCGACGAGCGCGTCGCCCTCGATGCCTTCTACGTCCGCAACTGGTCGGTCTGGCTGGACCTCTACGTCCTGCTCAAGACCTTCCCGGCCGTCGCTTCGGGGGACGGCGCCTTCTGATACGGCCTCCACCTCCGCCGTCGGGCGATGACCTGCAGCCGGCGACAGGCCGGCTGCGACTGCCCGCGCCGGCACCTCTCCCCCGGGCGTTCCGCCAGCGCGCGTCTCAGGATCGACATGGCGAGGTCCGGCGCCGGCGTCCCTTCGTTGCCCCCGGGGCTTCAGGGCAGCAGCGTCATGCCGTTGCGGCGCGCGTACTCCCGGTTCCGCTCGATCAGCGTCAGGCGCTGCTGCACGCAGGCGTGCGTACGGCCGGGGTCCTCGGGAGTGTGGAAGCAGTAGTCCAACAGGCGGTCGACGGAACTTGTCGCCACGTGTACCCGGGTGTCCGAGGAAGCGTAGTAGATCAGCACGGCGCCGTCCGCACGCGCGACCCAGCCATTGCAGAACAGCACGTTGGACACGTCGCCGACCCGCTCCTCGGCGTAGGGCGCCATGAAGTACCCCCCGGGCCGGGCGATCACCCGGGCCGGATCCCTCAGATCCGTCACGAAGCGGCGAACGGGAACGAATGTCGGGCAGACGCTCCCAGGCTCGCAGGTCGCGGCTGCGAACGACGCCGCACTGGGCCACCGCGCTGGACGTGTCGCCCGGGGGTGCGGCGGGGTCCGGGCGTTCCGTACAGAAGATGCCGTAGCCCCAACCGTCCTCGTGATGCACCAGGCGCAGGTCGTAGACGTTGACGTCCGGCTCCTCGCCATCCGGAAACACCAGAGGCGTGTCCCGGAAACGGAAGCCGTCGATCCCGGACGTGCTCTCGGACAACGGGCCCGCACCGCACCCGCCGTCTGCGGGCCGGTCTCCACACCATAGCGATGCGCCCGGGGGCCGCAAGGAGCAGGCGACCGCACCTGCCCGCTCCAGGAGCGGCGATTTCCCGAGGAGGGTGTAGGTTTTCGGCTGAACCCCGCGATGGGACATGCCCACCGCGCCCGGAGGATGCCTGTGACCATACGCGCACTCTTCATCGGCCTGCTGCTGGGGGCCCTGATTGCCGCCTTCGGCTACGCCAATGATTGGGTCTGCCGCCTGCCCTACGTGGCCAGCGACCTTATGCCCGTCAGCGTGTACGGCATCGTCCTGCTCGGCCTGATCGGCCTCAACCCCCTCCTGCGAGCCCTCCGGCTGCGGCGCCTGGGAGGACCCGAATGGGCCGTGATCTGCGCCCTCGCGCTGACCGCCTGCGTCATCCCGGGGCCCGGACTGCTGTGGCAATTCCACAACGCCCTGATCATGCCCCACCACATGGCCCGGGTCAACCCCGGCTGGCAGGCCACCGCGGAACGCCAGGCCGTCCTCGACTACGTGCCCCCGGCCATGCTGGTGGACCCCGAGCAGGGAGACGCGGCCGGCGAAGGCATCGTCGTGAACGGCTTCCTCCAGGGCCTCGCCGAGGGAGACGACCGCCTGCCCTGGTCCCGGGTGCCCTGGCGCGCCTGGCTGCGGCCCTACCTCTTCTACGTGCCCCTGATCCTGCTCCTGGCCGTCGCCACGGTTTCCCTGGCCCTGATCCTGCACGTGCAGTGGTCCCGCCACGAACACCTCGCCTACCCCATGGCCGCCTTCGCGGGCGCCCTCCTCGGCGACGATCCGCGGGACCCCTTCCGCACCTGCCGGAGCAACCGGCCGTTCTGGCTCGGGTTCGCCTTCTCCTTCGGGATCCTCCTGCTCAACGGCTGCTACACGTGGTGGCCGGAAACCATGATCCAGGTGCCCCAGTACGTGGATCTCCGCCCCCTGGCGAGCCTCATGGGCTGGATCAAGAACGTCCCCGGCGGGCTCGACGCTCTCTACCCCCGCTTCTTCTTCGCCGTGGTGGGGCTGGCGTTCCTGATCAACGCCGAGGTCTCCTTCAGCGTCGGCGTCAGCATGGCCGCCTATGCCCTGGTCTTCGGGATCCTGGCCGGGCTCGGAATCAGCGCCAACAACGAGTACCTCGCCGGCGGCACCCTGGGCTTCCAGCTCTTTGGCGCCTACGTCGGAGCGGCCCTCTTTCTCGTCTATACCGGCAGGCATTTCTACCTGCATGTCCTGCGCAGCGCCCTGGGCCTGACCCCGCCCCCGGAGGAAGCCCGCCATACCGCGGGCGCCGCACGGGTGCTTCTGCTCAGTACTGTCGCGGCCGTGGCGCTGCTGCACCTGGCCCTGCGCGTCGATCTGCTTGTGGGCGCGGGTCTTGTGGCCCTCTTCGGCCTGCTCTTCGTCGTCGTCACCCGGATCAACGCCGAAACGGGACTGCTCTTCGTGCAGCCCACCTGGCAACCCGTGGCGATTCTGCTGGCCGTGTTCGGCGCTCGAGCCCTGGGCCCGGTGCCCCTGGTCGTGGCGGGGATCCTCTGCGTCGTGCTGAGCATCGACCCGCGCGTCTGCCTCATGCCCCTTGTCGCCAACGCCCTCAAACTCGCCGAAGGCCAACGCCTGAGACTCCCCACACTCAGCGCCTGGATGCTCGCCGCCTTCAGCCTCTGTCTGCTGATCGCCCTGCCCGTCACCCTCTACATCCAGTACGCAGCCGGGGGAGGCGTGCTCTACGGTTGGGCCAATACCGCAACCCAGATGCCCTTCGACCTCCTCGTGCGCGAACTCCACCGACTGGCAGCCCTGGGGACCTTCGATGCCGCCACCGGACAGGTGCGCTTCGGCCTCGGACGACTCCTCCATGCCGCCCCCAACTCCACCTTCCTCTGGGCCGCCGGGGCCGGCGTCGCCACCGTCGTCGGCTGCAACGCCGCGCGCCTGCGCTGGAAACGCTGGCCCATCCACCCCGTCATGTTCATGGTCTGGGGG
>JAFGRS010000116.1 GCA_016935045.1 Lentisphaeria bacterium
AGAGGTAGGGATCCGGCCAGGTGCTCGAGGGTTCGACGACGGTCGTCTCGGGCCATTCGTTCCAGCTCGTGACCATGAGCATCTCGGCGCCGGCGTCGGTGGCGGCGCGCAGGTAGTCGCGCAGGGTCTGTCCGTCCCGGCGGGGCATGATGTAGGGGTCGTCGCGGAAGCGCGAGTTGTCGTGGCCGGGGTGGACGGGCAGCAGCATGCGTTTCCCCGCGTCGTGGGCAAGGCGGGTCAGGTAGCGGTAGGTGCCCGCCAGTTCCTCGTAGCGGTGTGCCCGGAAGTGGCTGAAGGTGCTGTAGAAGGCGAAGGTGTCGATGCCGGGCGTCGCGAGCCAGTCCGCGGGTATGCACTTGACCTCGTCCTTCCTGCCGGCCTGGGCCGCGGCGTGGTCATGGGCGAGTTTGTCCACGATCCAATACACCGGCCCGCGGGCCGACTCGACGTGCGCCTTCAGCTCCGCGAACTTCGCCGGCGTGAGGGTCGCCTGGCCCGCCACCTGGTAGAGGTAGACGACGGGCCTGCCGTCGATGCGGAGATAGGCCGGGCTGTCCTGGAAGCGTGCCAGGGCCTTCACGAGACGGTCTTTGTACCAGGCGAAATCGCTGTGGAACTGGGCCCGTTCATCGAGAAGTGCGACCCGGAAGCCGCGGCGCTCGGCCGCCCGGAAGATGCCCTCCTCCCAGGCCTTGTCGCGCTCCATGTGGTCGTCCCACCAGCTGACCAGGAAGGCGTCGATGCCGGCTGCCCGGGCGAGTTGGACGTGCCATTCGGCGACGTCGGGATCGGAGCTGCTGTAGAGTCCGGCCAGGGGGTAGGCGGCCGACGCGACGGGAGGTTCTCCGGGCCGCTGTGCCGCCCGGGCCGCCGCGTTTGCCTCGCACTCGGGCCGCGTCCAGTTGGACCATGGCCGGCGCGGGTGGGCACCCGTCTCGTACCAGACGTAGTAACAGGCCAGCAGCAGGGGCCGCGCGTCTGCCGCGCCGCCCTGTCCGGGAGAGGGGGCGCCGGTGTCGGCGCGGGTCTCCGTTCCCGCCTTGATCGCGGGTGTTTCGGTGGCGGCGCGGGGTTTGCCGATCCAGGCTTTGACCACGTTGCCGTTGCCGTCCCGGAGCACGAGATCGGCGATGCGGACCCATCCCGGAGCATTGCCGGGGTCGAGGCGCAGGAAGGTCAGCGGGGGAGACACGACGGGAATGGTCAGGGCGAAGCTCTGCCACTGTTCGGGATCGTGGGTGGGCGTGAAGCCGAGGCGCTGGTCGGCCCGGAAGGCAGGCGTCGGGGTCGTGACCCAGAAGATCTCGCCGGGCCCGGAACTGGCGGACTTGAGCCGCATCTCGAGCCGGTACGGACCCGTTGCGGGAGGAATGTCGCCGAAGACTGCCTGCGGGTCGTTCCCGGTACATTCGAGTCGGATCTCCGTGGGGTAGGCCGTCGCGGTGGCGTGATGGGTGCCGCGGACGACGGGGGGCGGGTCGGTCCAGAGGGGTTCCCGGTTGGCCGCGTCCCAGGCGCGGTAAGCCGCCTGCAGGGCCTGCAGGCGTTCGGGGTGTTGTGCGGCGAGGTTGGTGGTCTCGCCGATGTCCGTGGCCAGGTGGTAGAGGGCGAGGGGTTCACGGTCGTTCCTGACCAGCTTCCAGTCTCCCTGGCGGATGGCCCAGCGGTGGCGCTCGGGCTGCGCCGGCGGAAAGCGGAAACGCCAGAAGATGGCATGGTGCGGCGCTCCCGGGGCTTCGCCGCGGAGGTAGGGCAGGAGGTCGGTCCCGTCGAGATCCGCATCCGCAGGCGCGGCAACACCCGCCGCGGCCAGGGCCGTGGGCAGGATGTCGAGGCTGATGACGGGGCGATCGTAGGTCTTTCCCGCCGGCAGGTGCCCTTTCCACTGGACCAGGAAGGGGACGCGGATGCCGCCCTCGAGCAGATCGCCCTTCACCCCGCGGCAGGGGTCGTTGCGGGAGGTGTTCTGGCCGTAGTCGAAGGGTGCGTCGGGGGCGCTGCGCGGTCGCCCCGTGGGGCCGCCGTTGTCGCTGAGGAAGAACAGGAGCGTGTCTTCCTCGATTCTCTCGCGGCGCAGGGCGTCCAGGACTCGGCCCACGTTTTCGTCGAGGGAGGCCATCATGGCGAGCATGGTGCGCCGGTGGAGGTCGGGGACATGGGCGTACTGGTCCAGGTGTTCGGGCTTGGCTTCCATGGGCCAGTGCGGAGGCACGAAGGCGAGATAGAGGAAGAAGGGTTCGCGAGCATGGCGCGCAATGAACTCGGCGGCCTCGCGGCCGAAGGCGTCGGTGGAATACTCCGCCACCTGGACGGGCTCGCCGTTCCGGTAGAGGCTCCGCAGGAACCCCGTCTTCGGGTCCGGGAACAGCACACCCCCGTTGGGGTGCCACAGCGTCTCGTCGAACCCACGGTTGCAGGGCCGCATGGACTCGGCGTCCCCGAGATGCCACTTGCCTACCATACCCGTGACGTAGCCCGCCGCCTTGAGATGGTCGCCGATGGTCGTCACCCCGGGAGGCAGCCCCGCCTCGCCCCCGAGGGACGCGGGCCAGTTCGCCTCGAAGCCGAAACGGTTCTGGTACCGGCCGCTGACCAGCCCGGCCCGGGAGGGACAGCACTGCGGCGCGGTGACGTACCCGGCGGTGCAGCGTACCCCGTTGGCGGCAATGGAGTCGATCCGCGGCGAACGCACCTCCTCCGAGCCCTGGCAACCCAGGTCCGCGTAGCCCAGGTCGTCCGCCAGGATGACCACGATATTGGGCGGTCTCGGCGCGGCTTGAGCCACGCCGGCGAGAAGCGCCGTGGCGAGGAGACCGGGCAGCGTTCTCATGGTGTTGTTTCCATCGGTGGTTCCGTTGCCCGTCGTGTCCCGGGGCTACTTCACCGGGTAGGAACGCGGGTACCTGGCCCCGCGGATGAAGGCCGTGCTGTCCTTCATGAAGCTGAGCCCTACGCGGCCGGGAACAGGTCGCAACGGCCGCAGTTCTGCTTCCTCGGCGTCCAGGGCAGTACGCATCCGGGCCAACTGGGTCTGACTTCCGACAGCGTAGGCCAGGTTGGTCTGCTCGCCGGGATCGGCTTCGAGATCGAACAACTGCTCGACTCCCACCGGGTGCGTTCCGTGCGTCGGCGGGTTGCCGCCCACCTCCCCATCCTCTTCGTAGCCGCGAACGTACTTGTAGCGGCCATCGCAGACCATGTGAGAGTAACAGGAACTCTCGGCATAGACCATCGCGCGCCAGCCGGCATCCTCGCCGGTCTCGACCAGGGGGCGCAGGCTGCATCCGTGGGCCAGGGCGGACGAATCCGCTCCGGCATAGTCACAGCAGGTCCGGGCAAGGTCGATTCCCGAGACGAGGTGGGTCGAGTCCTGAACGCCCTTGCGGACGGGCAGCCCGTCGCCGAGGGTGGCGACCATCAGCGGGACCTTGACGACCTCCTCGTAGAAGCGGGATTTCCCGATG
Organism: Lentisphaeria bacterium; assembly: GCA_016935045.1. Classification (GTDB taxonomy): domain Bacteria; phylum Verrucomicrobiota; class Lentisphaeria; order Oligosphaerales; family JAFGRS01; genus JAFGRS01. The sequence continues at coordinate 3,465 of JAFGRS010000116.1, forward strand.
GCCATGTGCCGTCCCATGCCTTCTCCGTGATCGGCGGTGAAGACGATGAGGGTATTGTCTCGCCAGCGGGAGTGAGCGATCTCGTCGAGGACCATCTCGATCTCGCGGTCCACCATCTCGACGAGACGGTGGTAGTTGTAGCGGTGCAAACGCCACAGGTCCGGGCTCCAGTCGGAAAAGGCCGGCCGTTCGAGATGGCGCCGGGTCCTGGCGAAGAGGATGGACGGTTCCCGCGGGTCGTAGCCATGCGCATCCGGCAGGGGCGGGACCTCCGCCTCGGTGAGGATGCCCTGGCGCAGATGCGGGGGTGTTCTCCGGCCATAGACCAACGTGCAACGGGCGCTGTCCAGGCCGGGGGTGATGCAGATATCGTGGGGGTTGAGGTACCCCAGGGAGAGGAAGAAAGGCCGCTCTCCGCCGTAGCCGCGCAGGAAGGCGCGGGCGCTGCGCGTGACCGCCGCATCCGTCATCTCTCCCCACCAACTGCCCTGGTGCAGGACGTGGAAGAGCTGTTCGACGTTCTTCCCGGGCACATGCCACTTGCCCACGTAGTAGGTACCGTATCCGGCCTGCTGCAGGAGCCGCGAGAGGTCGGGTGCGTCCCCGTGGCAGGGCGTGTTGTTGACGATGACCCCATGCTCGGACGGGTACATGCCCGTCCACCACGAGGTACGGGCAGGGCAGCAGACCGGATCCGCCGAGAAAGACTGCAGGAAGGCCGTGCCGCTGCGCGCCAGGCGGTCCATGCCGGGCGTGTGCACATAGGGTGCCCCGAAGGCGCTCACGGAGTCCAGCAGACTCATCTGGTCCACGTGGAGGAAGACGATATTGGGCGCCTGGGCGCGGGGCTGGGCCTGTGCCCGGGCCGCCCAGGCGCAGGCAGCGGCAACGCCGGCCCCCGCCTTGAGGAAGGAGCGACGGTCCACCTGCCACGGAGTCTCCGGCCCACTCATGGCGCTTCCTCCTCCAACCGCGGGCGCGGATTGTAGACCAGGGCGCTCAGGGCCGTGCGGACGAGGAGAAGCCGTCCCGCATCGTCGACCCAGTAGAAGGACGGCACCGTACCTTCGCCAACGTGCACATAGCCGTGCAGCCTGACTGCCCTCTGGCCGAAACGCGCCTCGAATGTCTCCAGGAAACGGATGCGCTGTCGAGGATGGAAGCTCTCCAACTCGCGCAGCAGGTCGAAAGCCCACTCCCGGTCCCGGGGCAGCGTCGCCACGGCAGCCATCAGGCTCCAGTCGCTGAGCAACGGCAGTCCCGCGGTCCGCACGCGATACCCGTACCAGTTGCCGTCGGGGCCCTTCTTCTCGATCGCGTCGCCGCGGAGACGCCCCTCCTCACGGAAAGCGGCGAAGGGCCGTGTCTCGGGGTCGCGCTGGTTGATCAGGTGCGTGTCCACCCGCCAGGAGGCCCCCTCCATCAGCGCCAACGGCGGGTCGATCCGGCAGAGGCATTCCGCGGTGAGCAGCATACGCTCGGAGGCGAACTTCTGTCCGGTCTGCCTGCGAGCACGGACCTGGAGTCGGCAGCGGCCATCCTCCCGGTTCTTGCGCAGGCGCAGGCTGCCGTAGTAGACGTGGGCGTCTTCCTCCGTGCCCTTGGCCTGGGTGTAGACCACGTCATAGGCCTGTTCCCAGTCGGCCGCGGGGTCAAAGGGACCCTCGGGAAGGGTGCCCGCGGCAGCCGAGAAGCCGTCCCGGAAGACGATGCCGGCCAGGGAACTCCCATCGCCGAACGACCAATGCAGGCGATCTTCCATGGTGTGTCCTTGCGCCCCTATTCCCGGGAGGCCATTCCGGCCGGCACAGCGAAGCCTCAGGCGCAGATGGCATTGCCTTGCCGAGGCCCTTGGCGAAGGAGGGGCCTCTGCCGTACCTGGCTTCGTTCGGCATACCGCCGGGGACGGCGGCTGGCGGCGGATCCCCTCGGGGGATTCGGCCTGTGCCTTCGACACAACCAACACGGTGAGGCGCGGAGAGCCCCGATCCATTCCGGCTCGGAGCGCCCGCTTCACGGCTTGCCCATGCGGACGAACTCCTCCTCACTGAGGATGCCGTCCCCGTTCGTGTCGAAGGTGGGGAATCGCCGCCGTCCCTCCGCCTGATCGGGGAAACGGTGCAGGTACTCCTCGAGGGTGAGCCTGCCGTCCCGG
>JAFGRS010000760.1 GCA_016935045.1 Lentisphaeria bacterium
AGATGACGATGACCCCGCCCTTCCCGTCCGGCGTGGCGGAGGGCGCGTGGACCCCGGACGGGGCGGCCGCCCCGAAGTTGAATCTGCCGCCGCCGGTGACCTGGAAGATGTCCGCCTGCGTGTCGTAGTCGCCGAGGAGGTACTTGCCGCCGCTCATGTGACTGAAGTGCAGCAGGATGTGTTTGTTCCCGATGGGCCAGAAGTAGGGGCACGCGCCATCGTCGCCGACGAGGGAGTAATGGTCCTCCCGGGCGAAGGGGTGGAGGTATTCCCAGGTGACGAGGTCGGGGGAGCGGAAGAGGAAATTGGCGCGCAGCCGTTTGCCTCCGGGTGCGGGAAGGGTGCCGCCGGAGAGGGAGTAGTACATCCCTTCCTTCCGCCAGATGCAGGGGTCGAAGACGTTGTAGGGGGGCGCGCTGCCGTCCGGGTTGCGCATGGGGATGACCGCCTTGCCGGCCACCTTTTCCCAGTTCAGCAGGAGGGGATCGCTCGAAACCGCCACCATGTTGCCGACGCGGGTGCCGTGGTACATGGCGATCACCCGATTCTCCTCGACCAGCGTGGCGCCCGAGAAGCACTTCTCCTCGGGGTGCGGGTAGATGGCATAGGGCAGGTCGCGCCAGTGGATGAGGTCGTCGCTGACGGCGTGTCCCCAGTGCTGGCGTGTATCCTCGGGGGGGTATGCCTGGTAGAAGAGGTGCCAGCGGTCCTGCCAGAAGCAGAGTCCGTTGGGGTCGTTCATGGAGCTTTCCGGGCTGACGAAGTGGTAGACTGGCCGCTGGGGATCTTCCTGTAGGCGTGCCCGGGATGCGGCGAAGCGCGCCAGCATCGGGTCGTCGCGCAACTGGGCTTCCTGGGCGGCGAGGGTGTCGGCGTAGGACCGTCGGGGGACCCGGGAGGTATAGTCCGGGCCCCGGTCCATCTCCTCCTCGGCCATGGTCCGGACCTCTCTCCCGCCTTTCCCGTCCGGCCTGCCGATGCCCCATTTCCGGCCCAAGTACCGGTTGACGGCCGCCACCTCGTCGTGGCCCAATACTCGGTTGTAGACCAGGATCTCCGCGAGGTCACCCGTCAGCCGTTCGCCGCCGCCGGCGACCTTGGCGCCGATGCGGAAGGCGGTGGCGCCGACGTGCTGCAGAGATCCGTCCACCTGGCCGACGGCGCCGGTTGCGCGCGCCTGGTCGTTGTGCCACAGGCGGCCCCTTCCGCTCCCCTCCAGAGTGAGGACGGAGATGGTATAGAGTCCGGGGCTGTAGGGGAGCAGGTCGTGTTGGTCGTTGTTCTGGCCGTTGAAGCCGTAGCGTTCGTGCACCGTGAGCAGGCTGGCGCGCCTGCCGATGCCTTCGCCCGCCTGTTCGCAGAGGACCTGGGCGCCCGAGGTGCCCCGGCGGAGCCACACGGCCGCCATGGTGAAAGTGCCGTCCCCTGCCTCCAGGACCGCGGGTGCGTCGAGGAAGGCGCCTCCGCCGAAGCGCACGACGGGCAGGCCATTGAGCACGCCGGGCACCCGGGCGGGCTGCCTCGAGGGTGTCTCCTGCCGGGCGTGGTGGGCGTGTCCGGAGAGGTCCTCCCAAAGGGCGATCGCTGTCGCCTCGTGCTGCTTCGGCTCGGCCCGGATCGCGCTCGCGTCGAGGTGCAGGACCAGTCCCTCCGTGGGGACGTCCGCGGCGCGGATCGCGCCAGGCAGGAGCGCCCCGCCGAGTACGACGGGGGCCCAGGCGAAGAGGGATGGGTTCATGGTGGTTCTCCGGCGCCGTTTGGCCGCGGTGCGGGCGTTGCCGCCGCGCTACCGGGCATGGGTGTTGGACACATGGTTGCCGTCGGTTGTGATCCGCCGGGACCGGGGGTCCGCCCGGACCATGGTCCCCTTGGCGTTGAAGACGTTGCCCGAGATGGCGACATCGTGCACATCGGCGCCCACGAGCACGTGGATGCGTGCCGAGGCCGGTTCGGCCCGATAGACGTCGCGGCCGGAGAAGTGGAAGATGTTGCCGGTGACCAGGCCGCAGTGTGACCGGCCGTCGATGAGGATGTCGGTGTAGGGGGTTTCACTGGGCACGGCGCTGTACATGAGGTTGTCCGTGATGGTGAAGAACTTCCTGTTGTGGAGGCGGATGCCGATCTGGGAGCAGTTGATGTGGCAGCCGGTGACGAGGAGTTGGGGTTCGGGGATGGGGGTCTCGATGTCGATGCCGACGCTGCAGCCGACCGCGGTGCAGCGGATGAAGCTGGCGTCCTCCGGTCCCTCCGGAGCATGCCGGCAGAGGATGCTGTAGCCTGTTTCCACACCCCACACGTAGCAGTGTTCGAAGGCGGGCGCATAGCACCAGTCCGCGCGGATGCCGCAGCCCCCTCCTCCACGGGCGCCGCCGTCCTCTCCCGGAGCGCGGCTCCCGGCGCCCTGCACGATCACGTTCCGGAAGAGGGGCCGCCAGTGCCCGGCCGCGTCGATGCCAACGGCGAAGGCGTGGCCCCGCGAGGCATCGTCGCCGCGGATGTCCACGTTGGCGACCGTCAGGGTACGGTACGACCGGACGCCGCGTCCGGGCATGGCCAGGTCCAGAGCGGTGCCGCAGTTCTCCCGCAACGCCACGAGGGACACGTCGTGGAGCGAGAACTGGGTGACGCCCGCCGGATCCGTCAAGCGGAAGAGGCCCTCCCCGCTGTCACAGAGCAGGTTCGAGACGCCCTGCCCGTCGCCGCGCACGGTCAGTCCCGAGCGCGGGCCGGCGGCGGGCCCCAGGACGACCTCGATGCGGCGCCTGATCCGGTAGCTCCCGGGGGGAACGTGCAGGACCCCGTGGGCGGCCCCCGCCAGGGTATCCAGGGCGCGGCGGAAGGCATCGGTGTCGTCGCCGACCCCATCGCCCCTGGCGCCGAAATCGCGGACATCGCAGACCCTTGCCCCGGTTCGCGGTTCCCGGTCGGGCCGCGGTGGCGGAAACCCCTGCGCCGCGAGTTCCGCCGCCAGGTCGATCCTCCCCCCGTTCGCCATGGTCATGACCGGTTCCGCCCAGACGGCCATGTCGCCGACGACAATCCCGGCCTCCTCGACAAGCAGGGCCAGGCGGGAGGCGCCGGCGAGGGGGACCTCGATCTGCACGGCTTCCGCGCCCTGGGCGAGGACCTCGGACCGGTACGCCTCGCGGCCATCGAGCAGGACGGCAAAGGCGACATGCCCCTTCCTCTTCGCGGCCATGTCGACCCCGACCCGGGCCGCGAACCGTTCGCACCCCGGGCCCAGTGCCAGCTCGATCCGGGCCGGGGCCTGAACACAGATGCCCCGGGCGAAGGACACCGAACCGATGCGCAACGTCCCGCCGGCGAGGTCCCGGTCCAATGTCGGAGAGCCGATCTCGTGGCGCATCCCGGTCCATTCCACGGGGCGGGGTGCGGCGACGCGGCTCGGCTGCGACCGCGGCGTGCGGCAGGCCTGCAGGCAGATCAGCATCAGCAGAGCCAATACGGTTCGGCCTGGAGCCATGGTCTCTCGTTTCTCTATTTGCGCCGGTGCCGCGCCGAGCTGTGGGGCCGGCCGGCTCCGCGTGGGGGGCAGCCTCGCCTGCTGGAGGCCGCCGTGCGGGGCGCCCGCCGGGCCGGGGCCTCGGGAATCCGGATCATGGGTTGCCGGAGTTCACGACGATGGTGTGTCCGTGCACCGCGCGGGAGTCATCGGAGGCCAGGAAAAGGGCCACATCCGCCACCTCCTCGGGCAGGGCAAAACGCCCCAGGGGAAGGCCCGCGGATTCCCGCGGCCGGCCATCCTCGCAGGCCATCATCCGGGTGGCCACCGGCCCGGGCGCAATGCCATTGACCCGGACACCGTCCGCGGCGACCCGCTTGGACAGGCCCTTGGTGTACCCGATCACACCCCACTTCGAGATGCCGTAGGGATTCGGCGCGCCGCGCAGGCCGGCGTCCGACGCCAGCGTAATGATCACGCCGTTCTTCCGGGCCTGCATCCGCTTCGCCGCGCTCTCGCACAGGAAGAAGAGCGCCTTCAGGTTGATATCCATGATGTAGTCGTAGGCTGCTTCGGGGGTAGGATCCGGGTACTCGGGGGGAAGGCGCACAACGCCGGCGTTGGCCACGAGGATATCGATCCCGCCCAGCGCCTGCCAGGCTTCGTCCAGTCGTATCTCCAGCCGCGGCGTGTCGGCCAGGTCCCACGCCATGGTGTGGATCCTCCGCCCCGGGTTGCCGACTGCGGCTGCGACTTCGGCCAAGGGTCCGGCGTCCCGCGCCGTCAGCAGCAGATCCGCGCCCTCCGCGGCAAAGCGCAGCGCCGTAGCCCTCCCGATGCCCCGGCTCGCACCGGTGATCAGGGCCTTCTTCCCTGCCAGTCGCATACCTCGCTCCTTGCGGACGGACGCGGATCACCGCCTGCCCGGGTGCACGCTGCCTCCGCCGGCGCCCTCGACGGCCGATCCCCTTCCGGGATGGTGCGCGGAGGGCCGCGCCCCGTAGCGGGATTCCGGCTGAAGCCGGTACTACAAGCCTCGTCTCCAGACATCCCACGCGGCACCCCCGTGTCAAGAGTATCGAGACTACGCCAGAACGAAGTTGAACTCGGGCCGATAGCCCAAATGCCGCTTGGCTTTCTGCACGGTGTACCATTCCGCGTCTCGGGGGAGCGGACAGCGGCCGTCTCGAACCGCCGCGCGTCCCCCCGGAATCACGCTCTCGAGCGCCGCCGCGGGATCGGCGCGGTAGGCGCCCGCATCCACACGGCACAGGGGCGAATCGGCCGTGATCACGAAGACCTCGTGAAGCATGCTTGCGGAAGCCCGCAGAGCCAGCAGGTGCGCCTGAGCCACGTCGCGCACATCCACGCACGCCGTCAGATAGGCCGCCTGATTGGGGCCATAGGCCGTTGCCGGACGGATGCCCCCGGGACGCAGGACGATGGTGCTCAGGCCGTGGCGTGCGCCCGCGTAACGGCACATGGCCTCGCCCAGGACCTTGGTCAGACCGTAGAGTTCCGCCGGCTGCCGCGGCATCTCCTCGTCGATGGGAAGGTAGGATGGCGCCGGCGCCCCATGCCCGTTGGCCCAGATCGAGGAGGTGAAGACGACCCGACGCACCCCGGCCCGGACGGCCGCTTCGAGCACGTTCTTCGTCCCCGTGACGTTCACCTCGAAGGCGTCGTCGTCTCCGGCTTCCTGCCAGGCGCGACCATGCAGGGCAGCGATATGGACCACGGCGTCCATGCCTGCGCAGGCCGCGGCCACCCGGGCCGGGTCGCGCAGGTCTCCCGCCATGAAAGGCAAGCCATCTCCCGGGTCCCGCACCTCGTAGTGCGTGACCTCATAGCGCTGCCGCAGAAGCGGGGCCAACGCCCGGCCCACGAGCCCGCACCCGCCTGTCAGAAGAACACGGCCCGTATCCATGCCGCCACAGAATCCCTTTGGTACCTGACCACCGAGGAGACCATAGCCGGTCGCCGCACGCCGTCAACCCGTCGGTTCCCGCCGCCATGGCCCTTGCGGCAGTGGAACGCCGATTCGGGGTGAGGGAGCGCGGTCGCGCACGGCTCCGCGGAGCGTCGCCCTCCAGGGGAAACGGCTCCGCGGAGCGTCGCCCTCCAGGGGAAACGGCTCCGCGGAGCGTCGCCCT
>JAFGRS010000117.1 GCA_016935045.1 Lentisphaeria bacterium
GGGGAACGGCTCCGCGGAGCGTCGCCCTCCAGGGGAACCGGCTCCGCGGAGCGTCGCCCTCCAGGGGACCCGGCTCCGCGGAGCGTCGCCCTCCAGGGGAACCGGTTCTCGGATTGGACTGAGGCATTACGCACCTGCCGTTTCCGGCGTTGACATCCCGGGGACGCGGTTTACTGTAGGCGCTCGTTGCAACGTACTGGGGTACCGATGGCCTCTCCGGTCGCCTGTCTTCGTGCCGATGGTGGTTCGCGGGGAGCCCGTTGTGCGGTGTACCGCATGCAGTCCGATGCCCGGGAGCATAGGTGCGGATGACGCGGCGCGCGGTGATCATCGGTCTGCTCGGCTCGTTCTTCATCGCCGGGGCAGGCTACATCAACGACCGCATCCTGGAGCTCGAGAGCTTCAACAGCGGTCATCAGCTTCCCGTCATCGTCCTGGGGGTGTTGTTTCTCCTCGTCGTTTCCCTCAATCCCCTGCTGACGCGTCTGAGGCCGGACCGTTCCTTGCGGCCGGCGGAGTTGGCGCTCATCGTCACCCTGGCCATGGTTTCGTGCAGCATTCCGGGACGCGGTCTGATGGAGCAGTTCACCCAGGTGCTGGTGATGCCGTTCCACTGGAACCGCGTCACGCCGGGCTGGAAGGAACACGGTCTCCTGGAGTATGTGCCGCGGCAGGCGCTGGTTCCGGTCGACGAAGAGAACTACGACCGGGTGGTGTCGGCGTACATCATGGGTGCCGAGGCGAAGGACCGGTTGCCGCCGCCGTTGCTGGAACGCCTGCGGGAGAAGTGGGAGCGGGTGCCGTGGGATGCATGGCTGCCGCCCCTGCGGACCTGGCTGCCGATGATCCTGCTGCTGGGGGTGTGCCTGGTATGCCTGAGCACGATCCTGCACCGGCAGTGGTCGCGGCACGAGTTCCTGAGCTATCCCATCGCGGACTTCACCGCGTCCCTGGTGGAGCGGGACCCCGGCCGGGCCTTCCCGAGGGTGTTCGGAAAGCGGCTCTTCTGGATTGGGTTCTGGGTCGTGCTGGGGATCCGCCTCAACAACGGGCTCTGCGTCTGGTTCCCGGACTACCTCATCCCGGTCCAGCTCGGCTGGCGGCTGCAGCCCTTCGGGACACTCATCCCCTGGATCTACAAGGTGCAGTGGGGATCGGCACTGCTGTACCTCAACCTCTTCCCGCTGGTGGTTGCCTTCGCGTATTTCCTCAGCAGCGAGATCTCCCTGACTCTGGGCATCTCCCAGTTCCTCTGGGCCCTTGTGGCTCTGCCCATGGTCACCGTGGGCGTCAACCTCTCCACCGACTGGATCGGCGGCTGGCAGGGCTGGCAGCGCGCCGGCAGTTACCTGGCCTTCGCCCTGATCCTGGCCTACACCGGCCGGCAGTACTACAAGGAGATCCTGGTGCAGGCGGTGCGCTTCCGGGGAGAGGGGGAGAGGGACCCCAATGTCTGGGCCGCCCGCATCCTGGCCGTCGCCGCCCTGGCGCTCACGGTCCTGATCGCGCAACTGGGGCTCGAATGGCCCTTTGCGGCGATCCTGGTATTCCTCATGCTTCTCGCCTGCGTGGTCCTGTCGCGCATCAGCGCCGAGACGGGGTTGTTCTTCATTCAGCCGCGGTGGATGCCCTTCGGGGTGATGATCGCCGCGTTCGGTGGCTACACGATGCCGCCTCAGGCGGTCATCATCGCGGGCCTGTGCTGCATGGTGCTATGCGTGGACCAGAGCCAGTCCATCATGCCGTACCTGGTCAATGGGCTGAAGCTCTGTGAGCGGATGAAACTGCACCCGGCCAAGGTCGCCGGGGTCAATCTGGCCATGTACGCGGCGGGGGTGGTGTTGGCCATTGTGGTCGTTCTGGTCGCCATCTATGACTTCGGGGCGCCGACGAACTACAACTGGTCCCACGAACGCCTGCCCACCATGTCCTTCCGTGCCGCTCAGCCCGAGGTCCTGCGCCTCAAGGGCATGGGCAACCTCGAAGAGGCCGAGTCCCTGCCCTGGTACCGGCGTCTGGGACGCATCGCGCCGGCCGACAACTTCGTCTGGGCCTTCGGCCTGGGGTTTTCCCTGGTTCTGGTGTTCAGCGCCCTGCGGCTGCGGGTGCACTGGTGGCCCCTGCATCCCGTCATGTTCCTGCTCTGGGCCACCTATCCCATGTCCACCACGTGCTGGAGCTTCTTCATCGGCTGGATGATCAAGAAACTCACCGTGCGCTTTGGCGGTGACAAGGCAAGCAACCGCCTTCGGCCCCTGATGATCGGGATCATCGCGGCGGAGGTCGTCGGGGCCCTGATCTTCATGATCGCCGGAGCTGTCTTCTTCTTCTGGACCGGCAGGAAGCCCCTCGCCTACCGGTACTTCCCGCGCTGAGCCGTTTCCCGATCCCTCCCCCGGTCGACGGAGCGGTTCCATCCGTCAGGGGGTGGTTTGGCGCAGGTAGCCGGCGAGAGCGCGGGCGACATCCGTCCCGAACGCCCGAGCCGACTCCCCGTTGACTTCCTGCCCGTTGGCGCTGGCGTAGGGGACCTCGAAGGTGGTGGCGAGGGGAGGCAGAAGCTCTTCCGCGGCCCAGCGCACGGAACTCCTCCCTTCGGCGTAGTTCCGGGTCGTGTTCCAGCCCTGGCCGAAGGGCAGGTTGTCCTGGGAGCGGTATGCCAGGGCGCCGGACTGCACCGTTTCGAGGATCGCCGCCAGGCGTTGCTGCTCGGCCCAGGCGGCGGGGGGTTCCCGCCCCACCATGTAGACCGCCAGGTTGTGCGGCCCGCGGAGGCAGGGGCAATGGAGGTCGAACATGGCCCGGAGCCTGCCGCCACACCACCCCGGCAACCGGGCGCGCAGGGCGGCTGTCTCCGCGTGCACACTCTCCCCGGAGTAGTCCCGGTTGTGGTCTCTGGGGCGTCGGTTCTTGCCCTGGTCTCCGGCCTCGACGCCGTCCTTGTCCACGAAGGGGACGAAGAGGAAGCGCGCGGTCTCGCACAGGGGCCTGGCGCCATCGACGGAGGTGAGGATGGCCTCGATCATCCCCTCCATGACGTAGCTCGCCATCATCTCGCAGCAGTGATTCCGCGCCAGAACGAGGATGTGTCCGTAGGGACCGGGGCTCTGGGGACCGACGTGGAGGCACTCGACGTCCCGGCCCCCATGGGACCGTGTGAGCACGTCCCCGCGCAGGAATGGGGAGGGCCCGAGGCGTTGCAGGAAGCGTTCCCAGTTGGCCTGGGTGTAGACCATCGAGACCGCGAAACGGGCCTCGGCGACACCCTCCGGGATGGAAACGGCAAAGGACTCCGGCGTGAACTCCTGATCGGACCACCTCCAGGTCAGGCCGCCGTCAAGGGATATGGCAGGACCCCGTACGCCGACCACCTTGCCGTCGGTAAAGGTCACCCGCAGGCGGCGCCCGGCAGCACCCCGCACCCGGAACGCCCAGTAGAACCACCAGCCGCTGGTATCGCGGGGGTCCTGGCTGAGGTACAGGTCGTTGCCCTCGATGCGGTGCACGAGGATGTTGCCGCCCGGGAAATCGGCGTCGACGGCCAGGGCGGGCGTCGGCAAGGGAATGACCATGCGAGAACTCTCCTCTGCTCTATGGGTTCGATCCGGACGCCACAGCCCCGCGGCCTCCCGGGCACTGGCCGCGGGACGCGGCCGCTCCAGTCGCGGGGGCACGGTGGCCGCGGGACGCGGCCGCTCCAGCCGCATTGGGACGATTGCTCAGACCTCACCATGGGGATTATGGGGCCCGCACCAGGGGAACGCCCGGGGGGAATGCGCCGGAGTCCGCCGCCCCCGGAGGCATGCCGGACGAACGCGGATACGGCGGAGTACCTCCGGGTGGGGAGGGAACTGCCCCCCGGCCGGCAGGAACAGAAGACGCTGCCGAGATCCCCGAGGCCCCGGGCAGTCGCGGCAGATCCGCGTCGACAACCACGCGGAATCCGACGTTGAAAACCTCCTGGTACGGCCGGTAGGCCAGACGGTACGCGGACGTGCACCGCCGCGGCCGGTCACGCCAGGAACCACCCCGAACCACCCGCGCTCCCGCCGCCCCGGGCTCGTTGCGCCCATCGTCCTCCGCATAGGGATACGGCAGGTACAGCGAGCGGGTCCACTCCCAGACATTGCCGTGCAGGTCACACAGGCCCCATGGGTTGGCCCCATAGCTCCCGACGGCCGCCGAAACCAGGGCGCCGTCGCTGAAACGGCCATCCTTGGGCAGCCAGTCGTCGAATTCCGGCGGGTCGGCAATGGGCTGATCCGGGGTGTAGGGATTGCTCGCGAACTCCCGCGTCTTGGCGTCCGCAAGATTGGCCCAGCGGGAGAAATCGTCGTCGACGCCCCCATACCACATCGGCGAGACCGTCCCCGCCCGGCAGGCGTACTCCCATTGCGCCTCCGTCGGCAGCGCCACCGGTGCCCCCATCCGCCCGCCGAGCCATTCGCAGAAGGCCTGTGCCTGGTCCCACGAGATCCGGACCACGGGCTGGTCCGGCCCCTGCAGGGGGTATCCCTGCACGCCGAACTGGTAGCCCTGCTTGTGTTCCCGCCGGCTGTCGTGCGTCGGATCATAGGCCGCGAACTGCGCATTCGTCACTTCGGTGCGCGCCATCCAGAAGCCCCGCTCCAGGCGGACCACCCCGACCGGAGTCTCGTCGGCGTGGCCCTGCACGGATCCCATCAGGAACTCCCCCGCGGGAATGTAGACGAAGTCCATCGGGGGCCCTTCGCCCAGCCCGATGCGCCCCGGGGGACGCCCCTGCCGGCGTCCGGCTTCCCCCTCGGGCCAGGGCCAACCCCCGAGTACCGGGAGCGGCGCCGCCGCGGGCGACGCCACCTCGGCCCGGGGCGCCGGGACCGAACCGGCTCCCCCCTGCCCCACGGCGTTCTCCTCCGGCGGCAGATGGACCTCCTCGACACCGGCGTAGGTCTTCCGCATCTCGCTGCGTCGCATCTCGACGTCGCGGGCCGCCTGGCCCGAGATCGTGGTCCAGTCCCCGTGATACGGCGTGTTCAGATCGATCCACAGGATCAGGCGCTCCCACTCCTCCGCACGCAACGCCACCCCGTGGTGCCCTTTACGGAGAACCTGCACGAGTTCCGTCGTATCGGCATGGAAGTCCAGCGGGTTGAGCAGGTGCATGTCGCTCTCGATGCCGGGGTGGCGGACATAGCGGTGCAGGTTCACGTAGCCGACCGAGAACTTGCCTCCGTATCCCCCGGCATGCCCACTCATCTTCGACCGCCACGGCGTCGGCAGCGGGTCGCCCCGCAGGCTGAAGACCGGCTTGCCCCGCCACGTCGTCTGGCCGTTGTGGCAGCCCACGCAGTGCCGGTCCAGGACCGGCTGCACCTCGCGGGGAAAGGCAAATCCGCGCGCCGGACCGTACCACGGCACGGCATCGTCCGGCTCCCGCCGCGCCGCGCGGGTCTGGCGGGAGGGAGGAGCCTCGTTCTGGGTCTCGTGGCAACCCACGCAGGACAGCACCTCCCCCGGCATGGCCGTGAACCAACTCCGCATGATCTGCAGCGCCTTTCCCTCCCCATCCAACGGCTGCACCGAGATCGGCACGTTGGCCGGCACCCGGAAGAAGGCCGACCCATCCGCCTCGACCGGCACCGTCCCCAGGATCCGGCGAACGTCCCATGGTCCGTCGATGCCGATGGTCCCATAGAGGCCCCCCATGCCCCGGTAGCCGTAGGTATACGAGGTCAGGCGCAGGGTCCGCACCTCCCCCCGGGGCACGCCCTCGAGCCCCGGTCCCCGGTAGATGTCGGCCAGGTACACGAGGCCGTCACGCCGTACCGGGTCGGTCTTGTCCGGCACCGCCGGCGGCGCCGGCATGGGCTTCAGGGGAAGGGGCTCGAACAGAGCGTACCCGGATTCCTGTCGGAGCAGGTGGAGATTGTCGAAGATGTCCACCAGATACAGCCCCCACAACGCGCCGGCATGCGGCTGCATGGCAACCAGGAATGCCACGCCCGATCCCCTTCCGTCCGCGCCCCCGAGCGGAAAGGGATGCAGGAACTTCGGCCAGGACTCGTCCACCAGGCGGTCCCGCACCACCGGTTCCACCACCTTGCCATGCCCGGGAATCCGCTGCACCACCCCATCCGCCTCGCGCCGGCCCAGGGCAGGGTCGAAGATCACCAGTTCGCCCATGCGGCGTACCCCGTGGTGACCCGTCACAATCCCCACGACCCGGGTGGGGTGACCGGGGATCGCCCGCGCATAGAAGATGCCGTTCGGCCAGTACGAGTTGCTGCCGTAGTACTCCATCTGCCCCGTACCGTCCGGGTTCATGTGGAACAGGATGCGGGAGTTGGAGTGCGGCAGGTCCGAATACTCCCAGCGCAGGTACAGCACCCGGCCGTTGTGGAGCATCGCCGGACACCACGCGTGGTCCTGGTCGAAGCACAACTGCCGCACGCTCCCGTCGGCACGGTGGAACCGGAACAGATTGGAGACGTGGGTACTGCCGTTGACGCAGGGAACGGCCACCATGGGCGCGGTGGAACCGTAGAGGATGTCGCCGTCCGGCAGGTAGCACGGATCGTAGTTGTTGATGTCGCTGCCCTTGTCGGGAGTCACCTGCCGGGGCTCGGCCGTGAGATCGCCGGTCGCCGGGTCCAATTCGGCCTCGTGCACCTGCCATGGTCCCTTGGGATCGGACTTCGAGAACAGGACCCGGTCCCCGTCGAAGTGCAGGTCGACATCCCCCACGAAGGTATCGTCCGCGGGTCGGTAGACCGTCCGCGGTCCCCTGCCCCGATCCCTCAGTTCCAGCACCGCCAGGTCGTTGCCGTATCCCGTCCGCGGCAGCACGCAGTTGCTCTGCCAGTTCGCCGGCAGGCCCAGGTTCGCGGCCCGCCGCCGCAGCAGCAGCAAGCGGTCGAAGTCCAGCACCGGGTTCGACAGCAGGATCTCCTCCTGCAGCGCGATCGCCGCGGCCGCCTGCTGCCAGGACTCGGCACTGCCCGAGGCCATGCCCCGAGTGATCGATTCCTGCGTCGCGGCCAGAGACTCGACCCGGCCCCGAAGCCCGTCTGCCTTCGGATAGGCCTCCGGAAACGTGGAGGAGAGGAAATCCAGGGCCCGCCGCAGTGCGGCCGGGTCCACCAGGGGCCACTGCGTGCGCACATCCAGCCACGTGGCCGCGGCGGAGGCGCAGCGACGGTGCAGCTCCACCCAGGCGCGGTCGGTCAGCGCTGTCCCCGCCTCGGCCAGACGCCCGGCTTCGGCCAGGAATTCCGCCGCACCCGGACCCGAACCCGCCACCAGGGAGCGCACGGCCGCAAGGCCCGCGGCAGTGTCCGTCCGCCAATCTCCCGAACCCGCTTCGAGCCGAATCGACCGCGTGGACCACTGACTCACACTGCTCTGCAGCGCCGGACGCTTGAGGGCCACGTTCGTGTCCCGCGCCGCCGCCGGGAAAACCTCGACCTCCGCCAGGTGCATCCAGATGCGCTGCGGCACGCGGAGGCGCACATAGCGGCCATCCTGACCATGCAACGGCACCCGAAACGTCCCCACCCCATCGGTTTTCTCCCTGTGCCGGTAGGCCGAGCGCCAGGCCTCCCCTTCATCCGACAGCAGCACCTCGAAGCCGTTCAGGCGCTCCGGACAATGGGCGGCATGGACCACCACGCGGTCCAGCGACTGGCTCGAACCCAGGTCCACCTGCCACCACGGCCCGTCGTCCTGACCGGTGTGAAAGGCAAAGCCCCCCCCCGTCACGCCGTCCACGGCGCCCGCGGCATCCTCCGCCGGCAACACGGCATTGCCCCCACCCCGGACAGCCCGGACCGTTGCCTCCCAGGCCTTCGCGTCCACGGTCGACTGGCCGCGACCCAGGAATGGGCCCAGAAGACACACCAGAACGATCCGCCCCGCAACCGATCGATGGTCTCGCATCGTGGTCCACCGCCCATCCAAAGCACAGAAGGGATTCCGCCGCCGCTGGCCAGTGCCGCAGGAGATGCATCCTGCCTGCCCGGCTGCTGCCACGGCTACACTAGACCGCGTGCAGCCGCTTCGCCAATGCAGGATCCCAACGCCGCCGCCGGGCTCGTCCCGGTGGAGCGCCGATAGGAAGGGAGGGAGGGGGCGCGCACGGGCCCCCTCCAACCGAATCGGCGCTCCACTGCCGCAAGGGCAGTGGCGGCGGGAACCGAGGGGGCGCGCACGGCCCCCGATCCCAACGCCGCCGCCGGGCTCGTCCCGGTGGAGCGCCGATAGGAAGGGAGGGAGGCGGCGCGACCGGGCCCCCTCCAACCGAATCGGCGCTCCACTGCCGCAAGGGCAGTGGCGGCGGGAA
>JAFGRS010000761.1 GCA_016935045.1 Lentisphaeria bacterium
AATGGACCGCCCGCGGCCTCGCGGGCACTCTCGGCTCCGCGGAGCGTCGCCCTCCAGGGGAATGGACCGCCCGCGGCCTCGCGGGCATAGATTGAGATTCTTGCATCGCCTCCGGGCGTGAAGGTGAAAAAAAAGTCATGTCCAGCCCTCGGGGCGGGTTGAAACGGGCGCCGATGCGTGCGAGAGTAAGAGAAGGATCACGGAAGACAAGGGGATCCATGGATTCGATTGCTGTCAGACCAGCCGCCATCAGGACGGAAGTTCTACGGGCACGATCGTTTGTGCTCGTGGTCTTCTGCCTTGCTTTGGCTGCCAGGGCACTCGAGGTCTATGGCACGCCTCAGGAGTTCGATCTCCCGGTCACGGGGCCTACGACCGCTCCATGGAACTGGTCGGAGACCATCTCCGTCTCCCCATACAACGGCACCGCCGATCTGCAGGCGATCCAGTTTGACATCACGGGCACCTTGGCCACGAACCTGGTCATCACGAATACCAACACGCAGTCCATCGACGTGGTAATCACGCTGTACGGGTACGGTGGCGGCCTGAATGACCCTACGCTGATGTACCTGGGCCGCGAGGAAGACGGCGACATTATTGTGACGGCGCTGCCGTATTATCAGGCCACGCATACCCTCGCCCCACTGAGTACAAGCACTATTTCCATCGAGGCCTCCCTGACGAGCGACTCGGACACGCATACGAGCCCGGACCCGATGACGGACCTCGATCTCTTCAGCGGGGCCGGGAACATCACCCTCTATGCCTGGTCGCCAGGAACGGATTACGATGTATCGCTCGCGGAAGGCAGCGAGGGTAAGACGCCCCCGACTATCGTCAGCGTGTCGGTCACGCCTGCAGCCACCGTGACGATCACCTACTACGTACCCGAGCCCGGCATGGGATGCCTGGCCGGGCTTGCCGCCCTGGGCCTGGCCCTGCGCCGACCCCGCCGGCGGGAACCCGGGCCGTCCATGCGTGCCGTGGGTTCGTAGTCCCGCCTTGAGGCGGTCCCACTCTTCACCCAAGGCATTCCGGCTGAAGCCGGTACTACCAACCTCCCCGTCCATGCGTGCCGTGGGTTCGTAGTATCCCCCGGCCCGGCCGTCAGGCAACGTTGCATTCCCGGGCGCACCGCCTACAGTGAGGTTTCTTCGCCGGAAGATCCCGACACGCGATGGCAACACAAGGAGTTGGCAATGAACAGGTGGCTGCGACGGAGTGGTGCGGTGGCGGTCTTGGCTTGGCTGGTTCTCGGGCCGGCTCTACAGGCGCAGGTGCCCCCCGGGCTGCGGGACGGTGACACGTTCGTGATGCTCGGCGACAGCATCACGCACCAATGCCTCTACACCCGGTTCGTGGCCCTGTACTACTACCTTCACTACCCCGAGACCAGGCTGCGTATCTTCAACGCCGGAGTGGGGGGCGACCGCGCGGTGGACGGCCTGGCACGCTTCGACGAGGAAATCCTCGCCATGAAGCCCTCCCTGGTGACCGTGCTTCTCGGCATGAACGACGGCGGCTACCGCCCCTTCGGCGAGCCCCAGTTCGGCACCTACCAGGCCGACATGACGAAGTTCATCGACCGGGTGACCCGGGAGACGCAGGCCAGGCTGGTGCTGCTGACGCCCAGCATGTACGACCAGGAGGCGAACCGCCTCAGGAACCGACCCGGTTCCCCCGAGTACAACGCCGCCCTGGTCCAGTTCGGCGACTTCCTGCGTGCCATCGGCAAGGAGCGGAAGCTGCAGGTCATCGACATGAACGCACCGCTGGTGGCAGCCACCGCCGCCCTGCGCAAGACCAATCCGGACGCCACCCTGATCCCGGATGCCGTGCATCCCGGCCCGGCCGGCCATCTCGTCATGGCCCACGCCATCCTGAAGGGCTTCGGCGCCCCGGCGGTCGTGTCCGCCACCACCGTCGACGCCGCGGGGAAGACCGTCGCTTCCGAAAACGCGACCGCCACCAACCCGGTGGTCGCGGACGGGACCGTGGCTTTCGATCTCCTGGCCAGGAGCCTGCCGTTCCCCTACCCTCCCGAGTGCCGCGGCGTGCTGGAGGTCCTGCCCTTCACGGAGGACCTAAACCGCGAGACGCTCCAGGTGACCGGGCTGGCGCCGGGCACCTACACGCTCACCATCGACGACACCGAGGTGGGGCAATTCCCCGCCGCAGACCTCGCCGCGGGCGTGGAGCTCAGCACCAACGAGAGTACGCCGCAATATGCCCAGGCCATGAAGGTCAAGACCCTGAACGACGCCCTCAACGGCCAGTTCCAGAAGGTCCGCGCCTTCCGTCTCGCCGAGAAGCGCAAGGGGTACAAACGGGAGGACGGGACGTACGCCCGCAAACTCACGAAGCAGGTGAAGGGCGACGACGGCAAGGTGACCTGGGTCGAAGACCCCCAGGCCGAAGAACGGTTCGCCGCCGCCGCCGCGCAACTTCCGGATGTCATGGCCGAGATCACGCGAATCGAGGGCGAGATCTACACGGCCAACCAGCCGACACAACACCACTACGCACTGAAGAGGACGCAACCGTAACCGGGGGTCAAGGGGAGAAGGGATGCCCGTGGGACCGCCCCCGCACTGGGGGAGGATGGATGCCCGTGGGGCCACCTCCGCACTGGGGGAGGATGGATGCCCGTGGGGCCACCTCCGCACTGGGGGAGGATGGACGGGATGGACGGGTATGGACGGGTATGGACGGGATGGACGGAAGGAACGGAAGGAACCCTGGATCTCACGACGCGCCGGCGCGGGTTCGCGGTATCCCAGGCCCCGGGGGAATCGCCGGTCGACCTTCGACCAGGCTCAGGTTCTCCGAGAGACCGCCTCCCACACGGGAACCCGCGATGCCCGGCTGCCCCCAGTAGGCGCCACGAGCCGAGTGGCGCAATCCATCGAAGAGTCCCGCTCGGCTCGCGGGACCACCCTGGAACCCGCGAGGACGCCGCCGCCCCCAGTAGGCGCCACGAGCCGAGTGGCGC
>JAFGRS010000762.1 GCA_016935045.1 Lentisphaeria bacterium
CGCGCGCCCGGGCCCAGACGTCGCCGGCGAAGTGAACGTCCCGCATCCAGGCGAATTCCAGGCTGTTCACCGCCGTGATCCCGCGGCGGAGGACGGTGCCGCGGAGGGTCTCGACCACGGAGCCATTGACCATCCGCAGGTCGATCCCGTTGTAGGCGTTGCAGAGGGTGATCTTGCGGAGCGTCGTGCAGCCGCCGGCGATGGCGAACGGGTACGGGACGATCGCCTCGGGATCCTGGTCCGGGTAGTAGATGGTGACGCCGACGACCCCCGTCTCTCGGTGCGGCGTGACCTCGATCAGCGGCGGCCCCTCCTCCTGCCCTCGCCCGGCCAGGGCAAGGAGCACCGTACCCGAGATCGGCCCGGCCCTGTCGGACTCCCACCACTCGCCTCGAAGCGTGGTGCCGTAGCCCAGGCGCAGACCCGACCCGAGGCGGTACCGCCCCGCAGGCAGGTAGACAACTCCCCCGTTCACCGCCGCCACGGCATCCAGTGCTCTCTGGATGGCCGGCGCGGCATCCCTCTCCCCCGTCGGGTCCGCGGCGTAGGGTTCCTCCGTCGCCACGGCCGAGGCCACGACCGTTTCCCCCTGACTCACCACAAAGGTCGGTCCCAGCCGGGGTCCCTCCCCCGCCCAGGACACGGCCCCGAGCCAGGCCACGGCCGGCAGCCATTTCGGGAAACCGGTAGCCGGGACGGTCATGACAGACTCCTTACGCCGCAACGCGGCGCGGTTGCGGGATGCCGCGGCGTGCCCTACTATACCGTTGCAGTGGGCCGGAGCGCGGACACTCCGCGTTGTCCCATGGTTGCCTGGACCGCCCGAAGCTGCGCGGGCACGGATTCGGGAATACAGAGAATTCCGTGAGGATCCGTACCGGTCGTTTGTGCCGCGACACGGGTGTGATGCCCTGGCGCGGTCCGCGCAGGAATGGGAGCAGAACAGCATGCTGGAATCGAGCACAACCGGCGTGGGATGGGTCCGTGCTTCGCTCTGCCTCGCCTTGGCGGCGGGGACCGGGTGGAGCGCGGCCGCAACGCCCCGAAAGGGCGGGTCGACGGCCCGGCCGAACGTCATTCTGTGCATGGCGGACGACCTGGGCTGGGGAGACGTGGGCTACAACGGCAATCCGGTCATCCGCACGCCGCACCTGGACCGTATGGCCGCGGACGGAGTGCGGTTCGACCGTTTCTACGCCGCCGCGCCGGTGTGCAGCCCGACCCGGGCCAGTTGCCTCACGGGCCGGCATCCGTACCGCACGGGGGTGTTCTTCGCCAACGTGGGCATCCTGCGGCCGGAGGAGCTGACGCTGGCTGAGGTACTGCGCCAGGAGGGCTACCGAACGGGCTTTTTCGGCAAGTGGCATTTGGGGACCTTCACCGGCACGGAAAGGGACGCCAACCGCGGGGGAAAAGCGGAACTGGTCAATCCCCCCTCGGAGCATGGCTTCGAGACCTACTTTGCGACCGAATCCAAGGTCCCCACCTGGGACCCCATGAAGAAACCCGCGGCCTTCGCCAAGCCCGGAGGCCTTCAGCAGGGTTGGCATTGCCTGGGGCCGGAGCAGGCGTGGGAACCCTACGGCACGCATTACTGGACGCCGGAAGGCAAGGCCACGGAAAACCTGGACGGGGACGATTCGCGGGTGATCATGGACCGCGCCCTGCCCTTCATCGAGCGCAGCGCGCGGGCGGGCAGTGCTTTCCTGGCCGTCATCTGGTTCCACGCGCCCCATCTGCCCTGTGTCGCCGGTCCCGAGTATGCGGCCCTGTACAGAGATCAGGAATTCCCCATGCAGCAGTACGCGGGCTGCATCACAGCCATGGACGAACAGATGGGCCGGCTGCGCTCGACACTGGAGCGGTTGGGCATCGCCGCCAACACAATCGTCACCTTCTGCAGCGACAACGGACCGGAGGGGAACCAGCGGGCGCCGGGGAGCACGGGCGGCTTCCGGGGCCGCAAGCGGAGCCTGTACGACGGTGGCGTCCGGGTACCCGGACTGCTCGTCTGGCCCGCCCGTGTCAAGCCTCTGGTCACGGCTGTTCCAGCGGTCACGTCGGACTACCTGCCGACGATCCTCGAGGCGTTGGGAATCGGCCTGCCGGCGGGCGCCAACAGGCTCGACGGCATCAGCCTCCTTCCGCTTCTCGACGGCGGCAGGGCCGAACGTGCGTCCCCGATCGGCTTCCTGTCCCAGAATCAGATCGCGTTCAACGGACCACGCTACAAGCTCTATCGGGCAGAC
The DNA here is from genome assembly GCA_016935045.1 of Lentisphaeria bacterium. Taxonomy (GTDB): domain Bacteria; phylum Verrucomicrobiota; class Lentisphaeria; order Oligosphaerales; family JAFGRS01; genus JAFGRS01. Next base: position 2,250 of record JAFGRS010000762.1, read on the forward strand.
ACCTCGTCAGCCGTCGAAATCTACGACCTGCCCGAAGACCCGCATGAGAAAACGAACCTGGCGGACATGCAGAGCGAGCAGGTCGGCGCCCTGCTGGCGGAATTCCATGCCTGGATGAATTCCTGCAGGAACAGCTTCGAGGGCGGGGAGTACGGCACCGCCTCGCTGGAACGTGTCCGCCAGAGTTGGGCCGCGCCGGGCAGGGACGCCAGGCGGTAGACTCGGCAACCCCCGCGTCGCGCCGGAGGACCGGGAACCGGCACGACCGCACGATGCCCCTGGGGAATCCGCACGCCGTCACCGGAACCGTCCGGAAAACACACCCACGCCGAAGGACAACCCGCACCGTTTTCCGGACACGCCGGGGCCCGGCGGGGCGCCGGCCGGGGGCCGGAAAACACACCCACGCCGGAGGACAGCCCACACCGTTTTCCGGAAACGCCGGGGCCCGTCGGGGCGCCGGCCCAGGGTGGCAGTGGACGTGTGGTGCCGTGCACCGTCGGCTGCGTTCCTGTCCGCAGCGAGGAAGGGTCGAGCTCGGTGGCAAGGCCATGACTCTCGCCGCGCGGCTGCATGACCCGGCGGGAGCCTGGACAGAGGCGATCCTGGCATGCGACGGCAGCGAGGCCTCGGGGCGGATCGACCCGGGGATTCAGAAGGTTGGGGACGCGCGGCTCGGTAACGGGGCGGCACCGTGCGGAGCGATCACCGTCCGCCCTCTCGTTCTATCCGACTGGCTGCCGAGACGGTTGCCTGGCGCGTTGGCCATGGGGGCCTATGTTTCCTGATAGCGCGGCACTCGGCCTGGGAAGATCCCGCAGTCTCGCCGGGGGGGCTTCCGGCGACTTCCCCAAGTCGCGGGGGCGAGGGGTTTGTGTTGCCCGCTCTGCCGGTATCGCGGTGCAGTTCTGGGGGAGTGCGATGACGAGGGCTCGGTACAGGACGGCAATGCGGCGCAGGCTTCCGCCGCGGCGGAAGTTGCGGCACTTGGCCGGTCTCGCGTTTGCGGCCTGCGCCTGCCTTGCCGCAATCGACCTGCACGTGGCGCCGAATGGCCGCGACACGAATCCGGGAACGCTTGACCGGCCGCTGGCAACGCTGGAGGGGGCCAGGGACGAGGTTCGCAGGCAGAGGGCGGCGGGGCTCGCGCCGCAGTCTGTCACGGTTGAGGTACACGGGGGCACCTATAGACTCGCGCGAACGCTTCGGTTTGGCCCGCAGGACTCGGGTACGGAGGAGGCCCCGGTGGTGTACCGCGGAGCGGGGTTCCCCCGGCCGCTGTTGACGGGCGGTCGCCGCGTCACGGGGTGGCGGCCGTACGGGGACGGGGTATATGTGACGGACCTGGGGGTCGAGGGGCTGAAGGGGGTCCGCTTTCGGCAACTCTACTTCGGGGGCCGGCGGCAGGTCCTCGCCCGCTACCCGAATCCGGATGCCGCCGGTCCGAGCGCCGGCGGCTGGATGTACGTCGACACGGATCCTCCGCCCGCGGACCTCCTCGAAGCCGCGGGTTCGCGGCGTGTCTTGCGCTTCCGTTCGTCCGACGCGCGCGCCTGGGCCAACCCGAGCGCCGGGGAGGTCTTCCTCTATCCGCAGCACGAGTGGTGGAACAACATCGTCCCCATCGAGGCCGTCGACCGGGATCGCCGGATCCTGACGCTGGCCCGGGACTGCTCCTACGAGATTACGGCCGGAGACCGCTACTTCGTGCAGGGCCCGATGGAGGAACTGGACGCGCCGGGCGAGTGGGCCCTGGTCCCGGACGGGGATATGCTATTCTTCCGGCCTCCGGGGACCTTCGGAGAGGGTCGATTCGTCGAGGTGCCGTTGCTCGGGGCCCTGGTGGAAATCGAGGCCGGTGCGGCCCACATCACTTTGCACGGTTTCAGGTTCGAGTGCGCCGGGACCTCCGCCATCGCGATCGGGGACGCGCGTCACTGTCGCGTGGAAGCCTGCGAGGTCGGCAACACGACGGGCTACCACGGGGCCGCCATCTCCGTCGCAGGGGCCGGCAACGCCGTGATCGGCTGCGACATCCACGACGTGGGCGGCCATGGGATCACCCTCGCCGGCGGCGACCAGAAGACCCTCACTGCAGCCGCCAACCTGGCCGAAAACAACCACATCACCCGGGTCGGGCTCGATTACCGGCAGGGCGCCGGCATCGTCGTCAACGGGGTCGGGAATCGCGTGTCCTGCAACACCATCCACCATGTCCCACGCTTCGCCATCCTCTTCGGGGGAAACCATAACATAATCGAGCATAATCATTTGCATCATGTCAGCTTGGACACGATGGATACCGGCGCCATCTACGGCGGCTCCTTGAACTGGCTGTCGGCCCACGGCACGGTCATCCGCAACAACTTCATTCACGACGTCATCGGCTGCAGCGGCAAGAACGGCGTCTGGCGTTCGCCCTATTACGCCTGGGGGATCTACCTGGACTGGACGGCCATGGGCTGTACGGTGACGGGCAACATCGTGACGCGCTGCCCGCGGGGCGGCATCCATCTGCACGACGGCCGGGACAACCGGATCGAGAACAACATCGTGGTGGACTGCGGCACGGGCGAGCACGACGCCGGCAGTCAGATCGAGGCCAATGGTTGGGACACGGAGCACCACTTCTGGAAACGCGGCCTGGGCTTGGGCTGGGTAGCTCAGTACGAGAGCGTGGCCGCTGAACCGTCCTGGCAGCAGGTGCCGAGCTTCCGCGATCCGCGCACCCTGGCTTTGGCCGATGGCCGTACCCAGTTCGGCAACACCATCCGCCGCAACATCCTCGTCACCCACGACCCGCGCGCCTGGGTGGTGCGCTTCCGTAACGTGTCCCCCGGCCACAACGTCTGCGACCACAACCTGATCTGGAACGACGGCCGGCCCCTGCGTACGGGGCTGTTGCGGACCAGGGAGACGCGCGGCCCCAACCTGGCCCCCAACCCGGGATTCGAGGCCAGCGCCGGGGATGGCACCGCGGTTGACTGGCACTGCCGTCTGACGTCGGCTGCGAGCACCGGCGTCTGCCTCGCGGCAATGGGCCGCAACGGGGACCGTTCCCTGCGCCTGCAGGCCGTGGCAGCGGCGGAGAACGCCGGCAAACCGGACTGGGAACGCCATGTCGCCGCCAGTTGCCGGTTCA